>CAYHHO010000032.1:0-27188 GCA_964356445.1 uncultured Singulisphaera sp.
CGTCCGCGCAGCCGGCGAGCATGTTTGAGCGCCGGGAGGTCCTTTCGCGGGCCTCGCGCTTTCGGGATTCGTGATTCGTGATTCCGTGATTCGTCTCGCGCCTTCGCGGCCCTCTACATGCCAACCGTATGCCACACCGTCTTGACTTCCGTCACCGCCTGGAATGCGCGTGGACTCATCCACTCATCCCCATCGAGAAACTTCGAGTCCGGGTCAACGATTCGAACGCGCTTGAGATTCTCCGCGATTCCCAGTTGAAGCAACTTCGCCTGCTCCCCGCCGACGCACGCGACCACAGCATCGATGTCTCGGTGCGCTGCGATAGCCGGCACAAGTTCGTCGGTCAGTCCAGTCAACACATTCAGCACGCCCGCCGGAATGTCCGCGCTCGGCGCGCACTCTGCAACGATCAATGCTGGTACCGGCTCCGACTGACTCGCGATTGCAACCACTGAACACCCACATGCGAGTGCCGGCAGCGACAGCGAGAGAAATCCAGCCAACGAGCACTGCTCTGCAGCAACGACAACGACAACGCCAGTCGCTTCGATCTGCGAGAAGCAGTGGAAGGGTCCAGCAACCGCATTGCGACCTCCAACCACGCAGTCCAACTTGTCGCACCAACCCGCAAAGGCGAGCGTTCGATCAATCGCGATCTCGACCTCGGTCTGTGCCTTTCCCTTACCAACGCGACCGGTCATGCGAACTGCCGATACCAATTCATCACGCCGCCCATCCAACAACTCTGCCAATCGATAGATGATCTGCCCCCGCAGGTACCCGCTTGATGCTGCCCACTTTTCCTGCGCTGTTCGCGCGGCTTCGACGGCGTCGCGCAAATCCTTCCGCGATGCCTGCGCTGCATATGCAAGAGCCTTGCCGCCCGACCGTGCGTTCTGATCGACGACTGGAAGAACCCGCCCTGATTCGCTTCGCGGGAACGCGCCTCCAATGAAAAGTTTCCAAGTCTTGGTGATGTCAGATCGTTCTGTCACTTCGTTGCTCCTCTGTGAATCCCTGCGCGACTTGCGCGATCAATGCTCATGCGAGATATGCAGCGAGTCCAGCACGCCCACCTTCGCGACCAAAGCCAGACTCTCGGTATCCGCCAAACGGCGCAGCGGGATCAAACTGGTTGAACGTGTTGCACCAGATCACGCCAGCTTTGATCTGCCGAGCCATTTCGTATGCCTTCGAGCCTCGGCTGGTCCAAATTCCCGCGCTCAATCCATACATCGTGTTGTTGGCGCGCGCGACCGCTTCGTCTGGAGTTCGAAACGTCATCACCGCCAGCACCGGCCCAAAGATCTCTTCGCGCGCGATCTTGTGCGCAGGTTGCACACCCGTGAAGAAACACGGTCGGCACCAGAATCCCTTGGATGGCAGTGCGACCGTCGAGACTTCATTGTGCTCTGCACCTTCCGCGATGCCATCCTTGATGTAGTTCTCTATTCGATCGAGCTGCGCCCTGCTGTTGATCGCGCCAACATCGGTGTTCTTGTCGAGCGGATCTCCAACGCGAAGGCTGCGCATTCGAATCCGAAGTTTCTCGATGACCTCATCCGCAACGGACTCTTCGACAAGCAGCCGACTGCCCGCGCAGCACACCTGCCCCTGATTCACCCAGATCGCAGACACAACCCCTTCAATCGCCTGATCGATCGCAGCGTCGGCGAAGATGATGTTTGGACTCTTGCCGCCAAGTTCAAGTGTCAGCCGCTTCTTGGTTCCAGCGGTAGTCGTCGCAATCGCACGCCCAACTTCGGTCGACCCAGTAAATGCGATCTTGTCGACGCCACCATGCGCGACCAGTTCTCGACCGGTCTCTCCTGCTCCGGTGATGATGTTGACGACACCAGGTGGCAGGTCGACCTCCTGCAGAATCTCGGCGAGCCGAAGCGCCGTCAATGAAGTGGTTTCGGCAGGCTTGAGCACCACAGTGTTGCCGCACGCAAGGGCAGGGGCGATCTTCCATGCTGCCATCAGCAGCGGAAAGTTCCACGGGATGATCTGCCCGCAGACGCCGATCGGTTCGGGCGCACTTCCATCGCTTGTTGGACATGCCCAGCGCAACTTGTCGCACCATCCCGCGTGATGAAAGAAGTGCGCAGCGGCAAGCGGAACATCTTCGTCGCGCGTCTCGCGGATCGGCTTGCCGTTGTCCATCGTTTCGAGCACAGCGAGTTCGCGTGCGCGCTCCTGGATGCGCCGCGCAATTCGATAGAGATACTTCGCGCGCTCAAGCGCTGGCGCACGCCGCCAGCCCTTCAACGCCTTCCGCGCCGCGGTCACTGCGGTGTTGACATCGGTTGCGTCTGCCTCAGAAATCTGCGAGAGGTAGCCCTCAGTCGCAGGGTTGATCGACGCCAGCGACTTTCCAGAGCGCGGCTCGCGAAAATCGCCATCGATGAAGAGACCGTACTGTGGCTTGATCTCGACCTTCGTCGACTCGGGCGCCGGCGCGTACTCCCACGATGTGCTCGGCAGCGTCATCGTGTCAGTATCTCATGCCGCGCGGTGGCGTGCTTGGCGCGGGTGGGCCGGTCGTCGCGTTGTCGCCGCGACGATCTGATCCTTTCGGCTCACGGATCGGCCTAGGCGGATCCGCCGATGAGCCGATGACGGCGGTGAGGACGGAGTGACACAGAGTCTTGTGTGCAATCAGTTCGATGCCGAGGAGAGTGCACGGAAATCCACGGCTATGATCGCTGCCGGGCAAGCAAGAAATCCTAGATAGCCAAATCGGCTTGCATTCTTGGTTCAAGGGGTACCCGTAGATCGGGGAGAGAGTCGAAACTTGACCAACGAAACGAACCCAGCGAACAACCATCCCGACCACGGCGAGCGGTTGACGGGCGAGCTGCGTGAAGCGTTGAAAGGGGTGGAGAATGGCGAGTAGCGAGTTTCTCATTTATCAGAGCGAGGACGGCAAGACCAAGCTCAATGTGGCGCTGGAAAACGAATCTATCTGGCTCAATCAGAAGCAATTGATGGAGTTGTTTGGCAAGGCCAAGGGCACAATCAGCGAGCACATCAAACACATATTTGAAGATGGTGAACTGGTGGAAGGCTCAGTTGTTCGGCTTCTCCGAACAACTGCCGACGACGGGAAAAGCTACGAGGTGGCGCACTACAACCTGGACATGGTCTTGGCTTTGGGTTACCGGGTTCGCAGCCAAGCAGGGGTGCGTTTTCGGCAATGGGCCAGTGCCCAACTCAAGGAATTCATTACCAGGGCTTTGTCTTGGACGACGAACGCCTGAAGAACCCCGGGCGCGGGCGTGACTATTTCGATGAACTGACCCGCCGTCTGCGGGATTCCGCACGAGCGAGCGGCGCTTCTATCAGAAAATCACCGATATCTATGCGACCAGCGTGGACTACGACCAGACCGCGCCTTTGACTCAGGAGTTCTTCGCCACAGTGCAAAACAAGGTGCACTACGCCATTCACGGCCACACAGCAGCCGAACTGATTGCTGCCAGCGCGGACAGCAGTCAACCCAACATGGGTCTCACCGTCTGGGAAGGGGCGAGGATTCGTCAGAGCGACATTGGCATCGCCAAGAATTACCTGACCCAAGCTGAGTTGGGTGCGCTCAACAATCTTGCCGAACAGTATCTGATCTTTGCTGAGGGGCAGGTAGCACGGCGAATCGCCATGAGCATGCTGGATTGGGCGAACAAGTTGGAGGGTTTCCTGACCCTGAATGATCGAGAAATCCTGAAGGGTGCAGGAAAGGTGTCTGCTGAGTTGGCGAAGGCACATGCTGACGGTGAGTTTGCAAAGTTTCGCGTGTTGGATGACGAGCGCTTTGAATCCGATTTTGACCGGATGGTGAAGCGACTGCCCAAACCGAAGCGAGAGAATGATGCGTAACCGAAGCGCAAGGGTCAGGGGAGGCGAGCCGGACGCGGTGAAGCAGCGGAGCCTCGTGAGCGCACCCGTTCGCCTTGGTATCGCCGCGCTGTACCCTCTGACCGAATGGAACTGAAAGTGCTGGCCATCGACATCGGGGGAACCAACGTCAAGATTCGCGTCGCGGCCGACCCGCAGAAGCGGTCGTTTCCGTCGGGACCAACGCTCACTCCGCAGCAGATGGTTGAAGGAGTTCTGAAGTTGGCGCAGGGCTGGGCATACGACGTCATTTCGATCGGGCTACCTGCTCCCATCGTGAAAAACCAACCATCGCGCGATCCAGTCAATCTTGGACCAGGATGGGTCGACTTCGATTTCGACGACGGGTTCGCAAAGCCCGTGAAACTCATCAACGACGCTGCGATGCAGGCGGTCGGTTCGTACGAAGGCGGTCGCATGTTGTTCCTCGGACTCGGCACCGGATTGGGCTCGTGTCTCATTGCCGATCATGTCATTCTCCCAACCGAACTCGCGCACATGCCATTTCGCCGGGGCAAGACATTCGAGCAATTCGTCGGACTGAAGGCGCTCAAGAAGAATGGCAAGAAGGAGTGGACGAAGGACGTCCACGAGGTCGTCGAGATTCTCTCGGCCGCGCTCATCCCCGACTATGTCGTGCTGGGCGGTGGCAATGCTGCGAAGCTGAAGAAGGTGCCCGACAACTGCAAACTCGGAGAAAACGCGAATGCGTTCATCGGCGGGTTTCGACTTTGGGAACCCGAGTGGTCGAAGTCAGTCGCCGTCTATCACAAGTGAAGACGCTTATGGCCAGTGACGACGCTTATGGCAAGTGACGACGCTTATGGAAAATCAAGACGCTTGATCAACCCGCCCATCGTCGGGCTCGCTTGCCGTGAAGCCCACACGCTCAGCGCCAATCCCATCGCAATCATGGCGATCGAGAGCATCATCGGCAGTGTGATCGGTCCCAACATGAACACGCCTTCATCGATTTGGCGGAATTGCTCAGTGAGCAAGCGTGCTGCTCCATAGGTGCCCAAGAATGTCGCTGCAATCACTCCTGGCTTGCGCGGATGCAACCACACAATTGTCATGATGAGCAGCAACTCGGGACCGTCGGTGAATGCCTGTATGAAGTTGCTTGGGTAGTACGCAGTCAAGATCGGTTCGAGCTTCGCGAGCACATCCGCTCGGTGCAAGTACGCCGCTTCGTACAGCGCGTCGGGCAGTGGCTGCGCAGGATTCACCAGCGATTGCAACGGCACGAGCGACTCGCGCGGAAATGCCGGATCGAGAATCTCTGCCGGATACTTCACCGACCACCACGGCGGCGCGCCTTGCATCGACTGCGGCAGTGGCTTGCCCCACAATTCACCATTCACCCAGTTTGCCAGCCGGCCAAAACACAATCCCATCGGTGATCCAAACGCAACGCAGTCAAAGATGTGCAGCACTGGCACCTTCACGCGACGTGCAAAGAGCACACTTGCAACCATCGATCCGAGGATGCCGCCATGGCTCGACATTCCACCCTTGTGAATATCGAGCAGCCCCCACCACGGAAAATCGCTGTGAAACGAGATCAGCAGGTGCGGCTCGTAGAAACACACATGCCCGACGCGGCCGCCAATGACAATCCCCATGATGAGATACGTCATCAGATCGCCAACCTGCACCACCGTCAGCCCGATGCGTCCCCGCTTGGCAAGCTCGCGAAGCAACGCCCACCCAAGCAGGAAGCCCATCGCGTAAGCAAGTCCATACCAACGCAACCCGAGACCGGGCGTGATTTCGATGGCGAACGGGTCGAGTGTGTGGACGATGGATGCAAGCACATGCGTAGCATCCCCGACTTGCGATGAATGCGCCACCGACCAACCAGCAGGATCAGGGCGGCCTGAGCGAGTTCGCGCGCGCCGAGCGTCCCGGCGACTTGACTCCGTTTCTGCGATTGCTGATCCGGGGCAACACATTGACGCTTGGAGAATCGCGGGCGGCCTTCTCTGAAATCATGACTGGGTCGGCATCTCAGGCAGAAATGGGAGCGTTTCTGGCGCTCTTGGCGAGACGCCTTCCAACAATTGACGAACTCACGGGAGCCGCATCGGTCATGCGAGAGTGTGTGCTACCCCTGAACTCTTCGATTCCACCAACGAAACTCCTCGACACTGCGGGCACGGGTGGAGCGCCGAAGACCTTCAATGTCAGCACACTCGCTGCGATCGTCGCGGGATCCGCTGGCGCATATGTCGCCAAGGCTGGAAATCGTTCGCGAACTGGCCGAGGGTCTGCAGAAATTCTCGAGGCACTCGGAGTGAAACTGGATCCATCGCCTTCGGTGCAACGCCGCTGCCTTGAGGAGGCCCACGTTGCATTCTGCTTTGCGCCCAACCACCACCCAGCAGCGAAGCATGCGATGCCAGTTCGCAAGGCCCTTGGATTCCCAACGATCTTCAACCTGCTCGGGCCTCTGACCAATCCTGCCGGAGCGCTACAGCATGCGATCGGTGTTTACGACAGAGCGCTGGTTCCGCTCTTCGCTGAGGTGCTTCGTGAACTTGGTGTCGTTCGGGCAGTTGTGTATCACGGACTCGACGGTCTCGACGAGATGACGACTGGCGCTCCGACGCTCATTGCTGAACTCACTCGTGACGCGCGCGGCGGATCTGTGCGCGTGTATGAGACAACACCCGAAACGCTTGGTATTCACCGCGTGAATCCGATGTCAATCGCACCGAGCGATCTCGCAGCTGCCACGACACTCTTTATTGATGTGCTGGAGAATCGGGCCGCCAAGTGCGCACGGGACATGACGCTCATCAATGCGTCGGCCGCCCTCGTCGCTGCCGGTGTTGCGCAGGATCTGTGCGCTGGGGTCGCCGCTGCGGACAAAGCCCTCACTTCGGGAGCTGCTCGATCGACCCTCGCCGAACTCGTCCGCATCTCGAACTCCAACTGAGCAATTCCCTGTCGAAGATTCTCGGGGCCTCGGGGCATCGGGGCATTGGGGCATTGGGGCATCGGGGCATTAGTGCATCGGGGCATCGGGGCATTGCTTCAGACGAAGACCGGCTTGGTTCGCCGCGGAGAGTCGAAGAGCGAAACGCGTTTCCTTTATGGCCCGACCCAAGATCCGCCAACTTGGCGGTAACGAGGCGCACGCGCAATGGAGCCGCCCGTGAAGGTCCTGCTCCAAAGTGTTTCGCCAGCAGCGTTGACCTCGAACACCTTGTTGCTGTTCGTGAGCGTAATAAGCGTCGTGTTGTCGAGCGTTCGAAATGCACCACACTGCGTTGCGCCGCCGTACATCTGTCCCGGCGATCCGTATGACCAACTTGGTTCGCTCGGGCCAAATGGAACAGCCGAGCCGATCACATAATTCCCACTCGCATCTCGTGGTGGCGTGACTTCCATCACCGTCGAGTAATCGTTTGCGGTTCCAGCGCGATCGCCATTCACAAATGTAAGAATGTTGCCAGCGCCCGGCAAGCCGTCGTCAATCCACGTCACGCCGTGAACGACATAAAACCGCCGATCGAGCGTGCTGCCGCGTCCGTACTGTGTTGGATTTCCCCATCGGTAGATGATGTCGCCGCCCTTCCCAGAAGTGCCGCCTGCGTGTGTCGCGGCTTGCGCTGTCGTTGTCGAGTGATCGATGACCCACATTTCGCTCAAAGTTCTCGAACTCACGACGATCTGATCGAGCGTCGGGCTGTAGTCGATCGCGTTCATGTGGATCCAGTCGCCCGCTCCAGCTGCGCCACCTTGTGAAACCGTTCCAGCGTTGATGTTGAGTCGCTCGGGATGATCGGCCACAATGCCATAGTTTGCGAGCGCTGCGTTCGCTTCTTGCACAAGGTGATCCCACAAGTTCCACCTCCAAACAACATTGAAGGTGCTGAATCCAGTCGGCTGGATTTCAAGAATGGACTCCGACCAGATTGGTGTTGTCAGTCCGGTGCGCCCCGCTGCGAGCCCCTCGGCCTGCGTGTGTCCCTCCCACACGATGCAGAGAATGTTGCCGTTGGCGAGTGGGCGAATATCGTGGTGCTGTTGATACGCACTCGTCGAGACAATCAGGTCGTGCACGATTGCACCCGAGTTGTCGAAAATCTGGATGCGTCCGCCTCGCGCCGCTCCGTTGTAGACACCCGCAGAGTGAACCACCGGTCGAACGAGTGATCCGTCTGCTCTCAGATAACCGAGGCTTGCAGGGCTCGCCGCACCAGTCCATGTCTTGACCTCTACACCGGTTGCGTCATAGGCGCTTGTCGTTGATCCTCCGAGCGCTGATACGAGGAGCCACTCGCTTGGTAGAGCGGGGCAGTCGCCCCATGCGCTCAACAACGATGCGAGGTCGCTTCCATCTGTCGTGCCATCACCAGAGATGTCTCCTCCAGCGCCGCCCCAATTCGAAAGGAGCATCGCAATATCGCCGCCGTCGACGGTCGTGTCGCCATTGAGGTCGGCTCCGCAGTCCGCGTGAGCCATGGTCGTGGACATCGCCATGGACATCGCCATGCACATCGCCACGGACATCGCGAACACTTTGCGGCATGGGTGGATCATGAGTGCGCTATCTGAAGATTGATCTGACATCGAAAATGCATGGTGGGTTGAACTACTGAGTATGGCTCGAAAACCGATCGGTGCAAGAGTGAGACTCTTGAATGCACTTGTTCGAAATCCGCTCGCGGGGACGATCGGGGTTCAATTCTGCTACGCCGAGGGCTGCAATGAAAAAAGGTGGTGTTTCTCGGACCATCTCGGCCTTCCAATAGTGTCCAGAGATGCCGCGCAGGACGAGCGGATTGGGAGCGGCCAGTCAACCGTTCCTTCCGTGGATCGCTGCCGCGCTCGTGGTCGGCGCCGCCATTGGAAGGGGGGGCACTGCTGGATGGACCGGATGGTGCAGCACTGGAGGGTGTGTCGGAGGGTGCACTGGATGGTGCGCCGGATGGTGGTGCGAACTGGCCGCTGATGATCGTGGACGCCTCGTCATGCTCGCGGCGTTCACAACCGCCGTATTCGCCGCGTATGGATTCGCGCTGGCGATGCGGCGGTCGTCGGCAGTTGCTGGTTGTTGCCTGCTCGTTGGAACATTCGCCTTCGGCGTATGCCGCGCCGGTTTCAGTGAGCGCGACTGGTCCGCGACACTCGCATCACTTGGAACCCTCGATGTTGGGGTTGACTCTCCGAGAAGATTGGTGTGTGTAGAAGGAGTGGTCGTTTCGACTCCGCGCACAGACGAACTGGCCGTTCGCGAAGATCTCTTGAAGTGTGGAGCGCTCGAAGAGGACACACTCGCGCGATTTGTTCCTCGAACTCCTTGCACACGGTTCAATCTGGCGGCACAAGCGATGTTCGATGGAAATGGTGCCCGCACCGAAGTTTCAGCGACGCTACGAGTTGTCGTGGAGGGCACCGATGCTGGCTGTAGCGCGGGCGACACCGTTCTCGTAAAGGGCTGGCTCGCTGGGTTCGGTCCGCCAAACAACCCAGGTGGATTCAACGCGCAGTCGTGGAGCAGAATGCGATCGATCGCTGGGCTGCTCATGATTCCCGGGAGTGACTTGATCGAGCGCCTGCCATCGCGCGGATTCTCGCCAACATCGACACTCGCACGCTGGCGATCCTTCGTTGATCGGTCACTTCACAAGGCACTCGCCGATGAACCAGCCCTCGACGCGACTGCTCTCATCGCAGCATCGACGACCGGCGCGAATTGGCCGGGACTTCGGTCGGCATCAAAGACCTTCGCTGCAACTGGAGTCCAGCACCTCGTGGCTATCTCTGGTTTTAACTTCGCAATCCTCGCCGCTTGTGCCATCTGGTGTACGCGCATGCTTCGATTTGGACCGCGACTGGGCGCGGTCACCCTCGTCCTTCTGGCGACCCTCTTCGTCTCATCGATCGAATCTGAAGTCTCCTCTGTTCGCGCCGCTCTCATGGGAGGAGCGGCAGCTGCCGCGCTCTCGTTTGGTCGGTCCATTCGCTTTGGATCGCTCATCGCCATTGCTGTGATCGTGCTTGTTGTTTGTGACCCGCTTTGCGCGTGCGATCCTGGGTTTCAGTTGAGCTTTGGCGCGATCTTTGGTCTTCGCTTTTTCGCTCCAAGATTGTCTCGCGCTCTCGCACTCTTGATCGACGGGTATGGAACCACGTCGGTTCTGGCGCGGCGAATCTCTGAACCTGCGGCGAGCGCCATTGCTGCATGGACAGCAACGCTGCCGATCGTCGCCTACCACTTTGGCGTCTGCCAGCTCTGGTGCGTTCCGTGCACGCTCGTGCTCTCACCAAACTTTGCGCTCATGGTCATCTCTTCCAACTTCGCTGTCACCGCACAGCCAATGTGCGCGCCCGTCGGCACAGCAGCAGGGTGGGTGGCTCTCGTCAACGCGAAGTTGGTCTTGATGGTTGTTCGGTTCTGCTCGCGGCTGCCAGGGGCCACCGAGCTGTCCACAGCGACGAGACTTCTCGTAGACCGCGAAGTTCCCGCGGGATCATGGCACGCTCGAATCGACATGATCGATGTTGGGAATGGCTCCTGCTATCTGTTTCGATCTGGCACATCGAGCGTTGTCTTCGACTGTGGAAGTCTCGGAGCAGCCGCTGCTGGATCGCAAACGATCGTCCCTGCGCTTTGCGCGCTTGGCGTGCGCAAACTTGACGCTGTTGTCATTTCGCACCCCAACATCGATCACTACGGTGCTCTTCCTGAGGTCGTGCGTGCATTCGCCGTTGATCGAGTGCTGATCACGCCGCAGTTCTTCGCGTGGTCGCAGAAGTTTGGCGCAGCGAGCGAGGCGCTGCGTGCTGCGCGTAGCGCTGGCGCGGATATCGAACTCTTCGCGCGTGGCGGCGAGCATCAGTTTGGGGCCATGCTGTGGCGTGTGATCCACCCGCCCGCAGAGGAAACATTCGCGGACTCGAACGATGGCAGCCTTGTCATTCGGGTTTCGGTTGGTGACTTCGTTGCACTCGTGGCGGGGGATGCGGCGCGCGAAGCCTGTCGATCGCTGCTCGCATCGCCTGACCCGAGTCTCTTGGGCGGCGTCACTGTCTTTGAACTTCCACATCATGGGAGTTTCCAGCCTTGGTCCGCTGCGCTTGCAGAGCGGGTTCAAAGTGAAATCGTGCTGCAGTCCACCGGGCCAGCTCGGCTCGCCAACGACCGGTGGGGCGACATCTTCGATTCAAAGATTCGACTCGTCACTGCCCGCGACCGCGCCTGCTCTGTGGTGTGGAAGAGTGATGACTCGATCTGGGTTGGTCGGTGGGATGGCTGGAAGTATGTCTGGGTCGACACCACTCTGCGGCTGGCATCGGCCCCACGAGACACGCCAGATCCACCTCTAGTTCGCGCTCTTGGCGGCGATGAGAATCGCACGCCGCAAGATGACCGTATCCCCGATCGGTCCACCGCCACCCTCCTCGATCTCGATTTCGAGAGGTCCCTGCTGAATCGCTGCTGTGATCTGAGCTACTGGCGACTTGGCGTTGAGTGGAAACCGTCCAAGTTCCTGGTTGCCTTGTCGAACGACAACCGTGCAATCACCCCACGCGCGAAGCGAGAGTGGAATCTCTGCCTGCGCGCTCAGCACGGTGAAGCCCTTGGGGATTTCGTAGATGAGCCGTTCCGGCCCCCTGACTTCTATTGCGGATGCGCCGAGGGGAGCCTCATCGATCGCCACAGTTGGCTGCGGATACTCCGCTCGGACAAGCGCTGGCACTGTTGGCAGAGCGACCTTCGCCTTCAACTTCGCCAGCGGAAATATTCGCTCTGGTTCCATCGCGACACACACGATCTCATCAATGAGAAGCGGTAGCGCCGATCGACGTCCGATCAAAACGGCGCCGTTGAGCACAAACGCCCCTTGAAATCCACCTGAGATCGTCGAACCATCAATGATCGATCCCTCGGACAACCACACTCGAATCCCCTCTGATGAACCTTGCTGGGAAACAAGTGCGATTCCCGCCGCCCGCTCGATGGGAACTTCGACCTGCATACCCGCGCTCTCCAGCACGATTGGGTCGCCGAATGTTTTGACGTATCCGCGAACCCGATCGCCATTCCTCAAGACAATCTCATCGGAATCCACCGCCTTGGGCGGCACCGCCATCGGGTGAAGTTGAATCAACGACGTCGCATCGATTGGCACATCGATCAACCCGAGCCCAGGGTGTTTCCAACGGGCAATTGAGCCTCTTTCCGTTTCATGAAATCCGCCGAATGTCCCAACAAGAACCTGACCATTCGCAAGTCTTGCCATCGAGAAAACTGCCCTGGAACCAGCCGCTCGATTCTCGATCGTTGGGCTCCACGCGAGTGCTCCCGAGCCAACGTCAATACCTGCTGCACTGCGAATCACGCCTCGCTCATCGGACGATGCACGAACCCACTCACCGGTCGGCATGAGCACATCGATCAATCGCTCATCCTCTGCCGACAGACTTGAGCTCGCGCAAACCAATATGGAAGTGACCAGCAGGCTTACGCGCATCGCATCACCGCTGGAAGATGGGCAGGTATCGATTCGGCATCTGAAGCACAATCAACGCCATCGCCGTCGCATAGGACTCGCCCGCTTGATGATCGATCCACGAACCATCATCACTCTGAAACTCGAGCAGTTCTTCACGAGCGCGGGACCACCACTGCTCCCACCACTCACCTCCCGCGAGATACATCGCCTGTGTCGTGTAGTACTGCCCGTAGTAATAGTGGGCCTGTGATTGGGGGCCAATCCCTCCTGTTGTCGCTGTGTTGTTGACGAGATATGCCAACCCACGCTCTATCGAATCATCTTCATAGATCCCCGCGTAAAAAAGGCTTGCGACGCCCGCAGCGGTTCGTGGCAACGCGCTCGTTCCCGGCTGGCGCATGTAGCGAAATCCTCCGTCGGCATTCTGGCAGTCTCGAACATATCGCACTGCGCGGTCAATGGTGTCTTTGGGAATCTTGATACCGGCATTTCGTGCGCTTCGAAGCGCCATCACTTCGCAGATCGTCACCGAAACATCTGCGTCATAGGGGACGGGGTTGTATCTCCATCCACCCTCATCGTTCTGGCTATTCAAGATCAAGTCGATCGCGCGAACCAGCGTGTCGCGGACGCGCGTGTCATTGGGATTCATCCCGTAGACCTCTCCCAAAAAGAGTGTCGCGAATCCGTGACCGTACATCGGTCCTGTTGTGCTTTCCGCAGCGAGCAGTCCGCTCTCTGACTTGTTCGCGAGGACGTATTCAAGCGCGCGCGCAACTTGTTCTCCATACCGACCGCGACCCGGGAGATTCCCGTCTGCCATAAACGCGAGCGCACCGAGCGCTGCGATCCCAACGTGCCGACCGTAACGACCGCGACCAAACGACCCATCATCATTCTGTGTCGATGCGAGATATGCCAGCCCTCGCTCGATCGCTTTCGCCAGTTCGGGTGTTATCTCGTGCTTCGCTGGTTTGTTCTCTGCTCCCACCGTTGCGAACGCGGGCTTGGGTTTCGGGATCGTTCCTGATTGATCCACGGGCGTTGCTGGTTGAACTTGGGCGGGGGGCTCTGCTGGAGTAGTCGTTGTCGCCGGCGCCACTGGAGCGGACTGTTTCGCTTGGTTCGCGTGGACGTTGGAAGTGCATGCCGCCCCAAACGCAATCACAATCCAGTGAATCAACACGCCATTCTTTGGTGGCCGCTTGAAACTACTGCTGGTGCCTCTCATGGTCGTGCTTCTTCTGCAATCCGGCGGTAGTACGCCTCGGTCCAACGACGATACACCGATGACATCTTTTCTCGAATGCCCTGTCGCAGGCTCTCTCTTGTTCGTGCTGGCAGGCTTCCCCACTCCTCGTCGGTTTCGTCAATGATGCCACCCTCGACACTGTCAGTCTCTGGTGTTGTTCCATCCGCTCCTTCACCGCCCGGTTTTGGAGAGGGTGACGCTGGATCATTGCCTTGCTGATCTGCGCTCTTTTTCGCCGCTGCCCGCTCTTGCGCCTCTGCCCTGCGCTGCGCCTCCGACGCACCCGACTTCGACTCGCCGGTCGCTTTGCCGCCTTGTTTTCCCTCACTCGACTTCTTCGATCCACTGGACTTCCCGCTTGATGAAGATGACGATGACGAACTTGATGACTGCTGTTGTTGCTGCTGCGCGGACTGAATCAATGTGTCGAGTCGCGCGAGAATGTCTTCCTGGATCCGCTGCACAGCTGTGCCCGACTCGTTCTCGGCAAGCAGTTCCGCGCTGCGGTGCATTCCGCCAATGGTGGCCTCAAGTGCATTCTGTGCCTCCTTGTCGCTCAATATCCGCTGCAGGCTCGCCTTGTCGGCTCGAGCGCTCTCGTCGTCGGCTTTCTTTGCATCTGAATCTCCTATTCCAAGAAGTTCGTCGATCGATTTCTCCGCTGGTGGCGTCGGAACACTCGGCGGGATTGGTTCGCTTGGTGACTGTGCGAACACCACGAACGCAATGTTCAGCGCAAGGACTGCCGCCAACGTTTGATTCGTTCGATCGGTGGTCATGGTGGTCATGGGCGTCATGGGCGTCATGGGCGTGCCTCTGGGTTGAGCGGGTCTTGCTCTGCAGGATTCTCAGACGGAACGTTGGGCTCTTCATCTTGAGGAGGCTCGATCAGCGTTGGTGAGTTCCCTTGTCTGCGTTCTTGCATTTGCTGCTCGACCTGCTCGCGGAGTGCATCTGCGATCTTTGCAATTGAGTCCTGGCGTTTGGCGAGATCCTCAAGTGTCGCTGCCGCTGCGCCCGAACGAGAAACTGCCTTGGTTCTTTCGTAGATCCGTTGTTGCAGCGAACGGATCACCTTCAATTCAGCCAGTGGGGGAATGAGCGGCTTGTCTTGCTCGCCGCCGCCGCCGCCGCCACCACCACCGCCTCCGCCTCCGCCATCGGGATCAGCAAATGGATCGTCCTGCTTCTTTGCAGAATCGCTGAGCGCGCTTGCGAGTCCCCGCAAGAGTTCGAGAACCTCACGCTCCATTTCGACCGTTGGCGCAGTGGGAATTCCCGACCGAAGATCTGCCGCTGCCTGTGACGCTGCATCGACGACAAGGGCGGTTGCTTCTGTAAACGTGGGCGAGGCCTGCACATCCTGCGACCCCTCGGCGATCAATGCAACCGCTTGGCGAATGCTTTCTTGTTCGACTCCGAGTCGTCGTGATTCGATCAAGTTCCTTCGATCGCCACTCGCGCCAACGAGACCGCTCGTCGCTGTCAGGAGCCCTTCCTCTCTGTCGCAGAGGGCGCGGTACTCCTGGGCGAGTTCGCGCGCTCGCTGTTGCCGCTCTTGTTCTTCGCTTCTCCTCTCTTGATCACGAACCAAATCAAGCGCCTCGCGAAAAAGCACCGATGCGCGCGCGAGACTTTCGTTTCCAAGCCCAACTTCAGGGGGCACAACCGCAAAGGCAACTGCTGCTTTGCCTTCGAGTTCGGATCCGCGCTCGATGATCCGGACAACGCGCTGCGCCGATGGACCAACAGTTCGCCCCTCATCTGCCACACCCAGCGCATTCAACGAGAGTGCACCCGCTTGCCTCGAGACTCCTGGGGCAGATTCAAGTACTCCTTGTCCACTCTCGCGCACAAGCCCAATTCCCAGCTCTTCGACGCTCTGCGCTTCTTGGATGAGTTGCTCGAGCGCATCGGCCAGACTTGCCAGCCTGCGACGGAGTGTTTGCGATCTCGCTTTCTCGTCATCCGAGAGATCGTCGATCATCTGTTGAACCGTCGCCATTGCCGCCGCTGTTGCCTTCTGGGCTTGATCAAGGTGATTCTCGCGTGTTGATTCTTTCGCCTGATCCATGCGAGCCGCGAGCGATTCCTTTTCACCGCGCTCGGCCGCCCGTTGGAGATTCATCGCGCGCGCCGGGTCATCTTTTTGGACCTTTTGCGCTCGGTCTCTCAGTTCGGCCATGGTCTCCCGCGCAACTTGCGCTGCTGTTTGCGCACTCTCAGCCGCACGGTCGAGTTTCGCTGACTCTTCAGGCGAAAGTTCGTCGCGAGTGCGGCCCATCGTGCTCGCACCAGCCTTCGAGCGCTGCGCATCTGCTTGCGAAATCGCCTCGGCGACCTTCTCCAACTTTCGAGCTGCCGCCCACGCGTCCTTGTCGCTCTCGAGCAACTTGGCGAGATCATCCAATTCGCTCTGCACTTCTCTTTGGGCTGTTGTTGCATCGTCCGAGTGCTGTTGAGCGCGCCTCTCGGTTGTGTCGGGGTCACCCGCGGCTTGTTGTCCAGACTGAAGTTGGGCAGCCGCCTGTAAATCATTCCGGGCAGAGTCGCTCTGTTGTTGTGCAGTCTGAAGGATGTCTTCAGCCGCGTCGACGAGGCTCCTCGTTGCATCATCAACAACATCATTGCGATCGAGCCGTGTTCGTATCGCTTGGGCTTGGGCCCGAAGGTTGGCGATCCGCTCGCCGATCTCGGTTTGAGGTCGAACCTGTGCCGCCTGTGTTTCATCTCGATCAATGAGATTGCCTTGGCGCTCGTTCACGCGCACCGATCCCTGGCGAATCGCTGCGATCGCGTTGCGAGTCTCCTCCTCGAACTGTGGTCGTGTCAACACGCGAAGGCGCCTGGGCTCGGACCGAGTTGCGGGTCTTGCCGAACCATCCACTTCGGCTCGGTCACTGGCAACGAGTCGAATCTCAAAGATCTCCCCCGCCTGTGCCTTCGCTGCTGAGAGATCGAAGAGCGCGTCGACCGACAATTCATGATCATCGTCCGCTTGCACCACAGCAAGTTCCTGCGAATGAATCGTTCCGCCCTTCGCCTCAATGGTGACTCGGCTCAGCCCGATGTCGTCTCGAGCAATTCCGCGCAGAGGAATTCTGGCGGTCGGCAGCACGGTCTCATCTGAACTTGGTTCGGTCATCGTCGCCTCGGAGGGGCGATCCGCCACAACGGTCAAGCCAATCTGGATGTCGTCAATGTTCGAAACCCCGTGTTCGTCTGTGAGATGAACATCGATCGACCTCGTCTGGTCTGCTTGCCAAGTCAGAGTCCACACACCTGCATTGTCAGTGAACTCGTATGTCGGCTCTGCAGTCCCTGGTTTCTCCTGCGGCTCTTGCGACCAGTGAAATGTCTTCTCTCTCCAAACATCACGTTTGATGGTGTCGGTTGGTATGGACATTGGAGTCGCTGGCTCCAACGTGATCTCGACAACGGAGCCCTCGAGAATCGGCGGAGCAGCCCTGCTATGACCGCTCGCTCCGTCCACCAAATCGAACACCTCCCGTGCAATTGACTTTGCGTAGTTCGGCGCGGTGACCGACACTCGAATGGCGGCCAGTGATGGCGCTTCCACAAAATGAATCGTTTGCGGGGTTGTTTCCACGTCTGTTGTAAAGAATTGAAACTCGATCGCATCCGAACTTGCCTCAACCAACCGCTCGAACCTTGTTTCGCCTTGATGAATGAGTGGTGTGGTTTCCCACGCCTGCGGAATTCCCTGTTCGATGCGGCGCATCCTGACCCACACCGGCTCTGTTTCTGCATTGCCCCGAAAGAGGTCGGCCTTGAGCGTGAGCGCAGATCGCTTTGGGTGGTGTGTCGCGAAAGTTGTGCTTCGTATACCTGTTCGCGCTGGCCACTCAACGATTGCCCACGGCGTCATGACCCTTCGAACACCAATCATCGCGAGCGTTGGAGAGAGAACGAAGAACCCCACCCAAAGAGTCGCCACAATCGCAAGTGCGCCAGCTTCACGCTTCAGTTGCTTCGTTGAAAGTAATCCAGCGATCACATCTGGAGAAACGAGCGCTGTCGCCGCCTGTTCGACGCGCGAGGCAAATGGGTTTTCCTTGAAGAATGCATCCGTTGCAAACTCGACTCCCGACGCGAGTCGCCCCTCGGCTTGATGGTGTTGCTTCTCAATTGCGAGTGCCAACTTCACGCGTGACGGTGCCGCCGCAAGCGACGGAAGAAAACTCCGTCGAGTCAACCAAACACCAAACGCACCGAGCCCAAGAAGCATGATCCCTCTCAGTGGCGCTGGAAATCGAATCGCTGCGTCGACAGCAATGCAGACCGTCGCTGCGAGAACCAGAGTTCTTCCGACAACAATGGCTGCTTCGACGATGCGCGCCAGACGCACTCGCTTGCCAACCTCATCAAATTCTCTGGGAAGATTTCTAGAACTCACATCGACCTGCTTGACCAAATTCTAAGCCAACCGCAACCAACGACGGCCAACCCATTCGATGAAAAGGAGTGATATCACCGCAAAAAGTGCTGCGGGGCTATTCCAAATTGGATCGACAATCGAACGCTCGCGACCAACCGCTCGACGTGGAAGCAATTGAGTCAGCCGGTCGATCTCGCTTGGCTTCACAACGGTGCCACCTGTTCTGGTTGCGAGGTCTAACAATTGTGGGTGATCGGTCTCTGGGTTCGCGAGTTCAGCGTCCACACGGACGACATTGACGATCTGTTCGAGCTTGCCCACTGATGCAGATTCCGCTCGAATGCGCCATGCACCGGCAGCTTCGGCTGTCCAAAGCCCAAACCAACCTGTTGAGTCTCGTGTCAATTGAATGGCGTGTTGTGTAGCGCCCACCTGTTGTTCGAGTGGATCGATCTGAACATCGAGTTGCGAATCTCCAATGCTTGAGTTCTGCCTCGGATCCTGGATCTCAACTCGAATCAATGCGGGCGTCGCGACCTCGGGCTGCTTTGGCTCAATTGTGAGTTGAAACGGTCGCCCATCCGCACCAACCACGCCACGAGAGAGATAGCGGATGAATTGGATCCAATACCGCTCTTGGAATGTCTCGCCGATTCCGTGTCGCCACCGCCAACTCTCGTCGGTCGCCACGTAGACGATCAACCCCGCGCCAAACCTCATCGAAACAACGAGTGATCCAAGCACAACCCCCGACTGTGATTTTGCTTGGGCCAGCGTCTCAGATGCGGGCTTGAGTGCCTCTGGTGGGATGCGCTGCGCCCACTCAAGACGACCTCGCTCGCCAGCGGAGGAGAGAGCGATCGGCCACCGCTCGCCAGCCGTCTCGCCCAACCGCATGACTCCGGCGCGAAGTGCGCTCTCTGTTGGATCGGCAAACACAACTTCATCCAGCCGCTCTGGCACACCGCGAATTGGAAGCAAGTCTTCAAGCTCACTGCCAATCCATGAATTTGGCGTTGAACGCTCGCCTGCAATCCAAAGGAGTCCAGCGCCGCGCTCGCTCACCGACCTGTGAATCTGTGTGATCTGTGTGCTTGAAAGGCTGTTCGATGGAACATCGCCGAGGATGAAGAGGTCGTATGCGTCAAACTCTTCCGTTGTCTGAGGAAGGCGCTCGAGTGGGGCGTTACCCTCCTGAGCAAAGTCACGATCAGCGGAGAGCAGCATGATGGAACTCTGGAATGACACCTCTCTCACCAGCATGTTCTTGAGGTATCGATACTCCCAGCGTGGATATCCCTCGATATAGAGGATTCGAAGAGGTCGATCGACAAAGTCAACTTCCACGACCTGTGAATCATTTGCTGACACGAGATCTTGTGGGCCGGCACGGACCTTCACGATCCACTTTGATGAACCAGCCTCTGTTCGATTGCCGGTCAAGACCGCCTCGGCTTGTTGGTTGGAAAACTCTGATGGCTTGATTTCGACCGTGTCTATGGTCTGTCCGGTCATCTCATCGAGCAGGTCAACCATGACGGGGGCTTGTGCCGTGCCGCCAACACACCGCAGCGTTGCCACAACCGGCACTTGATCTCGGATGAACGCTCGCGCGGGCGCTTCGGCCTCAACGATCGCCAAGTCGGTCATCGCTTGGGCAGAACCAATCGCAACCGGGAAGACTGGCACTGCTCGTTCTTGGAGAGTGCGGTACACCCCTCGGTCAATTGGGTGTGCGGTGCGACCATCTGTCATGACGATGATGCCACTTGTGGGGCGACCAGCAAGCTTGCGGAGTGCTGTCTCGATCGGCACGGTGAGATCTGTTGACCACCCATTCGCGTCTGGCACATGTGCTGGGTCGATCTCAAATGCTGACGCGTGAAACCCCAACCAGATTGTCTCTCGATCCTTGTCGATCTCGGCCCAAACCCCATTCGCGAGCAACTCACGCGCAACATCGTCACGTGACTGGGTGGTTCCATCAGAGTTGTGTTGATCCACAACAGACATGCTTCGACTGCGATCAACGAGCACAGCAATCCAGTCTCGTTGATTCTCGATGATTGGAAGTCTCAGGAGCGGTCCAGCGATCAAAGAGCACACCAACAAAAAGAGGACTCCTCTGACCACTGCGAGAAAGACGCGCGCACCCTTTGAACCCATGAGTTGTCGGTAACTCCACGCAACAACCACGACCGTTCCAATCACCATCAGGAACCAACCCCACATCGCTGGTGGGTGTTGCCACGTCCACTGCAATCCCGTGGATCCCTCAGGAATCGTGTCGATTCCACAGAACCACCGAAACCAGATGGTGTTTGTCACCAATCACCCCGATTTGGACGGGCGATCACCGCTCCGGCAGATGCTCGTCTCGCGAGCCAGGTTTCGACGAGCAACAGGAGCATCAGCCCCCCAAAGAACCAGATGGCGAGTGAATATCCGTTGAGCGCTGCTGCGATCGGAAGGTCCTTGCTTCTGCTTGGTGCTCCATCTTGTTGCACCGACCCGCCACCAATCTCTTGAGAGAGATCGCCATCACTGACCTTCACTGCAAAACCAACGAGTGCGGAGGAGACCTCTCCGAGCGATGAAGCCCGAGTTGACGCTGCAGTTGGATCAACATTGGCAACGACACGCCCAGTCATGCGGTTTGTGCTATCCACTGTCGTGTAAACACCCGGCTGATCCACGGTCGTCGCGAGTTTTCCACTTCCATCAACCGCGATAAGTCTTTGGCTTGAGACCGCTCTGTCGCTTCGAGCAAGCACCAATCGAATTCCAACGCTGCCTGGGGTCATGATTGGAAGGTGGTCAGACCCGACACTCATCACTCGACCCTGATCAAACTGCGCAACAGACTGCCGAATCAACTCTTGAAAGAGTGGAACCATGAGTGGTTTCGCTGGGAGGTTTGTCCATCCGATTTCTGGCGGCGCGGAGAAGACCAATACCGACCCAAGTGACTTGGTGTTGACTGCACGAATAAGAAATGGTGATCCATCTTGAAGAGCAAGTATGGCCTCGCTACCGCCGTTTGGGATATCGAATCTTTGGTGCGCGGAGATCGTTATGGGTTGCTTGAGGTCTTGAATCTCGCTTGAGATCTGAAGGAGTAGGGGATGAACTGAATCGGTATGACGAAGTGTTGTTGGGGGATCAAACCGAACCGGATCCCCTGAGAGTTTCCAGTCAAGTTTGAATGCGCTTGCAAATGAACGAAACCACTTTGTATTGGTTGGTTGAGAAGGAGGCACAAGGACAACAACAAGTCCTGACTGCACGCCACCAGCGAGAACCGCCCACCCTGCTTCATCAATGGCATCTGCGCGCACAACCACAACCGCTACGAGCCCTTTACAGCGCTGTTGTGTAATGGCGGTTGGGTCGATGATCTCGGTCTCGATGTCAACATCGTCTGTTGGTCTGAGCGCTCGTTCGACCCATGCTCCCGCCCCATCATCCACACTGTTCGCGTTGGTGGGTGTCGATGGTCTGTCGATGATGCCCACTCGCATCGTGTTGGATGTCGAGAGCACCGCAAACCGCTCATCGTCGGCTGGTTGAGAATCTTTGCGCACCAATTGAGCCCGCACAGCAACGTCGGATTGGTGTTGTGTTGGTATCGCGAGTGATCCGTGAATTGTTGCCTCGGCCTGACCTTCACTCCATATCGCTCGCAGTGTTGTCCTTGACCCACCCTCGGTCGTCACGTCTATCTGGGACTCTTCTGCACCAAGTTGCTCACCCTCACGTTTGAGGGCCACTCGAAATGGAATAGCGCCTGGACTGGAGAGCGGTCCTCGTGCTTGTGGATCGAACGCTGTTATCTGGATGTTTGAAATATCAGTTTGGTTTGGAGTGGTTATCCAAAGGTCTACCGTCTGCTTCGTGGTGGTGGTGTGAAGGTTGGTTGTGCTGCCACGTCGAAAGGAGCTTAGGACTCCGAGTGAATTTGTCATGCCCTCCACAATCGAAATGGCGCCCCCGATGTCTGACGGTGTGTAGCCAGCGCTCACCCCCTGGAGAACCGCCCGCGATGCTGCGATGTCTTCGGATGGTGGCCAAACAAGTTGGCGTGCTCCTGCTGCGAGAATGATTCCCACCCGATCTCCGCCTTGAAGATCGTCTATCGCTGAGAGAGCGAGTTTCCTCGATGACTCGAATGCTGTCGATGACCCAGATGAAACATGCTCTGACACTCCATCATCAACGACCAAGACGATATCCCTCGCAACCCTGCCGATTGCTGTTGCTTCGTTTGGCTTCCTTGTGAGGAGTGGACCAGCAATCGCCATCCCAGCCGCAATGATTGCGAGACACCTCACAAGAAGGAGCGTGACTTTTTCGATATGGCGCCTGCGTGTTGTTTGGTGAATCGCCCGTCTGAGCAAATCCATCGCCGCCCACTCGATTGGTTTTTGGCGCCGACGAAAGAAAAAATGGATCGCAATTGGGATGGCTGTTGCAATAATCCCACCCATCACGAGCGTTGGTGTTGCCCAAATCACCGTGTTGATCTCCGGCGCGCGAAGGCTTCGCGTTTCGCGAGTAGTGCGGAGAGCACCGGACCAACCGACTCGTGTGTGTTGAATTGTGCGAAATCAAATCCAAACTCACGCGCGATCCGATCAAGTGCAACGAGATGGGTCTGGAGTTCTCGTTTGTATGCCGCCCGAATCTCCCTTGAATCGACTTCTATTGTTGCTTCTCCTTCAAGTCCCTCAAATGGTGCGTTGATATCCATATTGAAATTGATTTCTGCTTCATCTAGAACGGCGAGCAGGATCACATCGTTGCCCCGGTGACGCAGCCGTCCAAGTGCGGCCCTGATCTGGTCGATGGGTGACAGAAAATCTGAAATGATTGCGAAGAGTGTGTGCCCTGGATTTTGGCTGAGTGTTTGATCAGCAACCTTTGCCCAGTTCACTGTTGTGCTCATAGGTTCTGCCGCGAGGCATCGAACAACGGCCCGCCAGTGGTCCTTCATACTCGAGCGGCGGACACCCCCGCGAATTCCGTCAGAGAAGATCCCTAAACCAACACGATCGCGTTGGTTGAGGGAGAGAAATGATATTGCGGCAGCAATGGCGGTTGCGTGATCGAACTTCGTCCATTGGTTTCGATTGCTCTGGGCTTTTGTTCCACCCCATCCCATCTTGGACGCGAGGGTTCCGAACTTCATTGACGACGAACCATCGACAAGGATCGCGATGTTGAGGTTGGTCTCTTGTTGATACTGCTTGACATACAACTTATCGCTGCGAGCAAACACCTTCCAGTCAAGATGTCGGGTGCTGTCGCCTGGTGCATACTGACGATGTGCAGCGAATTCAACTGCGGCTCCCTGCCGAGGGGAAACATGAAGCCCATTCATCGCCCCCTCCGCGATCATCTTTGCCCGAAGTTCGAATGGGGCGAGTTGTGAGAGTGTCTCTGGCGCGAGATACTGCTCCGCTCTCAAGGGAGTCGTTGGTCCCTCAATCATTGTTTACGCGGCACTGTCGAGTGGGGTGTTCTTGATGAGGTCGCTCACCAGTCGATCTGTGTCAATTCCGTCTGCTTGTGCGTTGAAATTCAACATGATTCGGTGGCGCATGACTGGAAGGACAACAGCATGCAGGTGGTGGGGCATGACGTGGTGCTCGCCGGACATGAGCGCCTTTGCCTTCGCCGCCAATACAAGGAATTGGCTGGCGCGTGGACCCGCTCCCCAAGAAACGTAATCGCGAATGAACTTTGGTGATCGCTCGTCGAGCCGTGTTGATCGAACGAGACGGAGTGCGTATTGCACAACGTGATCTGCAATGGGAATTTCTCTGACGAGCTTCTGAATTCGTAGGCACTCGGGCGCCCCGATGATTGGTTCGGGTTCAACACCCACCCCACCAGTTGTTCGCTTGACGATATCGATCTCTTGTTGCTCATTCGGATACCCAATGCGAACCAGAAACATAAAGCGGTCGAGCTGAGCCTCTGGAAGGGGATAAGTTCCTTCTTGCTCGATGGGGTTTTGTGTTGCCAACACAAAGAATGGTCGTGGTAGTGCGTGTGTATAGCCACCAACAGTGACTTGTCCCTCTTGCATCGCCTCGAGGAGCGCCGCTTGGGTCTTTGGTGGTGTTCGGTTGATTTCGTCGGCAAGAATCACGTTGGCGAAGATTGGTCCGCGCACAAAGTGGAGCCCGCGAACACCAGTCTGTTTGTCTTCTTGAATAACTTCACTTCCGGTTACGTCGCTCGGCATCAAGTCGGGGGTGAATTGAATTCGAGAGAACCCAAGCGAGAGTGTCTTTGCGATTGTTGAGATGATGAGGGTCTTCGCCAGGCCAGGTACCCCCTCCACCAAGGTGTGGCCTCCACAAAACATCGACAGCATGATTTGGTCAAGCACGCCTTCTTGCCCAACGATCGTTCTACTCATTTGTGCACGAATAGCGCGTGCTGTTTCGTGGACGGCAGCCGCCGCCTCTATTGGGTCACTGCTGTGCAGTCGTGACATCAATTCGCTCTGAAAACCGTTGTTTGTTGGCGTGGTTGTTTGTGGGGACTGCATTGTGTTTGATCTCTGCTTTGGAGTATATGGTTGGGGAATGCCGGAATTACCAGAGGTTGAGTGTGTTCGATCACAACTACAGCAATTTTGTGTTGGCGCGACTGTTCGGTTGGTTGCTGTTGCCCGGCGAGATGTTGTTCGTGGTGTTTGTTGGTCGCGGTCGCCTCAACCAAGCATGACGATGATTGAGAAGTCGTCGCTCCTGAATCGTTGTGTCATTAGTTCCGTTCAACGAAAAGGGAAGCAGATCGCGCTGGTCGCCGAAGATGGTCGTGCCTTGATCTTTCGTTTGGGAATGACTGGTCAGGTCTTGATTGTCGACTCGCTCGACCAGGACCTCGATCATGTCCATCTTGTTTGGTTGTTGGCGGCGAAGGAGAATCGAAAACTCTTGTTGTTTCGCGACGCCAGAAGATTTGGATCGCTTGTTGTGTGCCGGACCCAAGAAGAGCTCTCCGACTGGTGGTCTTTGCTTGGTCCGGACGCGCTTTCTCTATCCACCACTGCACTTCGTCGTCAGTTGCTGCAATCTCGTTGTTGTGTGAAAGCACACTTGTTGAATCAATCGAGAATTGCTGGTCTTGGAAACATTTATGTCGATGAAGCGCTTTTTCTCACACGGATTCACCCAAAGACCATTGCGTGTGATCTCACGAATACCCAGGTTGTTGCTCTCGCCCGTTCGATCCGAGTGGTTCTAAAAAAATCAATCACTTATGGAGGAACAACATTACGCGACTACAAAACTCCCGATGGGATGAAGGGCACGTTTCAACGCCACCTCCGTGTTTACGGAAGAGGTGGTGGGTTGTGCACACGATGTAAGAGTTTGGTTGAGCGAGAAGTTGTCGCAGGTCGATCAACCTGGTTCTGTCCGCGCTGTCAGGCTCGGTGAGGTTTCATTTGTGCTGGGGCGACTAATAATGTCTTGATCTATAAGAGAGATAAAGTCTTCCTACTCCTAGTAATGGTGTTTGTGAAGTGTGGATAAAACAAACCAAAAACCTACAAAGCCACCAATTACAAAGACTTACAAACACCAAAATCAAAACACAACCTGTCAGGTCGATGTCGGGGGCCGTCGTGCTTGTTCTGCTGGCGGTCAGCGAGCTTCAGGGTGGGTTGGCCAAGGCAAAGAACAACAACAACACATCCGACGGAAAGTGAATGGTTATCCCCAACAAACCAACCGGTCAAACGACAGGGTTTTCACGCACAAACGCCCCCTCAATCCGATCGACAGCAGCAGAGATATCTGCATTCTCGGTGCGTCTCGTCGTGATCGTTCTGACCGCATGGAGCACCGTTGTGTGGTCGCGACCACCGAAGTAACCACCGATTTCCTCCAGGCTGTAGCGCGTGTGCTTACGGGCCAGCCACATACAAACCTGCCGCGGGAGAGCGACCGACCTGTGTCTCCTCTTCGACATCAGATCAGCGAGCTTAATGTCGTAGTAGTGCGTCACCGCATCAATAATCATCTGGATCGATGGCTGGCTGAGCCGTCCAACTGTCGAGTGATCATCCGAGAGCGCCGCCTTGGCGACGTCAAGAGAAATTGGGATGGCGTTTGCCATCGAGTACCCACGAACCTTTGTGAGCGACCCCTCCAACTCACGAATGTTGGAATCAATCCTCGCAGCGACGTATGCACAAACATCCTCAGGAACAACCATATTGGTCATCAAAGCCTTCGCCTTCAGAATCGCAACCCGCGTCTCATAGCAGGGGCGATCAACGCGAGCGACGAGGCCACAGTTAAACCGGCTGACAAGCCGCTCCTCAAGATCTGGAATGTCGTTGGGCGAGGCATCTGACGAAAGGACAATCTGTTTGCCGGCCTGGTAAAGGGTGTTGAATGTGTGAAAGAATTCCTCTTGGCTCTGTTCCCGCTTTGACAGGAAGTGGATGTCATCAATCACGAGCATGTCGAGACTTCGAAAGCGATGGCGAAAGTCCTGCATCTTTCCCACCTTCACACACGCCATAAAGAGTTCCGAAAAACTCTGACATGACAAATAGCCAATTTGGACACCCGGGCGCTGCTGCATAACAGTCTGACATATCGCCTGCAGTACGTGTGTCTTTCCAAGCCCAACACCACCATGAATGAAGAGTGGGTTGTACGCACCACCGAGATTCGCGCTCACCGCAACCGAAGCGGCGTGGGCGAGGCGATTCCCAGGCCCAACAACAAAAGAATCGAAGGTGTAATCGGGCGAAAGAATCAGTTGTTCGTCGAGGGGAACATGGTCACTCTCTTGAGCAGAGGTTCGCGGCGATTGTTCTGCGGCAGTGCTTTGGTTTCCAACGAAGCGAACAGCAAGCAACTGTCCAGTGAGCGCTTGGACAGCCTCAGTAAACCGCGCCGCACACGTGCGCTGTAAGTATTGCCTGCGCACAGGCTCAGAAACAAGCAATGTGACAACACCACCATCAATCCCCAGTGGCTCAATCTCATCAAACCAGTGTCTGCAAATCTCTGGGTGGTTCTTCCTGAGGTACGCGTCCAGTTGCGACTTCAAATCCAAAATCGGTTGTGCATTCTTTCTCATGAAGTCGTTGACCGCTGGAGCGGAACGAACCAAGGTAGAAGCGCACAAGTGACCC
>CAYHHO010000033.1:0-26973 GCA_964356445.1 uncultured Singulisphaera sp.
CCCTCCCCTTCGCACGCATCTCGCATTTCACGCACAGGAAGGGACGAGAAGAAAGCAGTCGGTCCACCCTCTACGACGGGAATGTCGCTGCACTGAGCACCCGCATTGTCGGGGATCCGCTCGTCGCGAAGATTGATCGCAACACGCTCGAATTGGATGTGGGTCGACCGCGCCGACTCGCCGAAGCAAATCACGACGTCTGGGCGAAGTTCTCGGATCCGATCCGCCAGCACCGCGCGCGCGCCTGACGAGCCAGTCCCACCAATCACAGGCAGGATTGCTGCATGCACCTGCGCGCCTGGCAATCCCTCGCGCGCAAGCTCTTTGGCGACCAACTCGCTCGGGTTCACCGGACTGGCTCCGAATGGTTCAAATCCTGTCACGAGAAGGCGCACCATGAGAATCTGCCACGGTATCGAACTTGCGCATCGCACGCCCACCCCATTTCCGGCAGCCAATCGCAGGCATACGCTGTCCCCCAGCGCGATCCAAGCCCAATGAACCAGTGATGAAACTGCCCAGATCAGAACCCACGGCCCACGAGGTCTTCGAAGTCCTCGTCCGCGACCACGCGGATCACCTCCTCGTTTTCCTTCGGGCGGTCGTGCGCGATCGATCTCTGGTTGACGACATCTTTCAAGAGACCATGATGGTGGCGTGGCGGCGACTGAGCGATTTCGACCGCACGCGCTCCTTCGGCGCGTGGATCCGCGGGATCGGCGCGCGAGTTGCGATGGACTTCGCTGGCAGGCGCAGGATGATCATCGCCGACCCTGTGATGCTGCAGGAGATCGAGGCTCACTCGGCTGCCTTCGACGGCGATCACGCGGCTGCCTTCCAGACTCGAATGGGATCGCTCGACGACTGCATCCAACGCTTGCCATCCATCTACGGAGAGGTCATCCGAATGGCGTACACCGCGGATCTCCCCCTTCGCATGATCGCACAACAGTTTGCGATCACAGAGGAGTCTGTGAAGAAACGGGTTCAACGTGCACGGGCACTTCTTGGTGATTGTCTCCAACGAAAGGGAGTACTCGCATGACTGACGCGAACGCCGATCGAAGCGAATCGCATGAGAACGACTCTGCCGGATCGCCCAAAGATCGCTTTGTAGAAGCGCTGCTGGAGCATCGTTCCTTCGAGACTCCCGATTCGATGGATGCTCGCATCGACCGCGCGATGGCGGTCGTTCGAAGGCAGCCGAAGCGCTCGCATGTTGCTTGGCAATATTGGGCGCTTCCAGTCGCCGCCCTGCTCGCGATCTCCATGTTGATCATGCCAACGACCAGTTCGGCGTCGGCCATCGTTCGATCGGCTACGCGTGTCGCAAATCAGGCGGTGGATCGGCAATACTCGGTCATCCTCATTCCTCAGGCACGCAATGAAGGCGATGAACCCCCTCCTATCCGTGCGCTGCTCGATGTTCGCGACGGCGATCACATGCGAGTTCAGATCACCTATCCCAACGGGGATGTGACCGTTCGCGGTCGCAGCGGTGACACGTCGTGGGAGATCCGCCGCGATGGCGCTGCCGTCCTACTGCCGTCCAACTCTCCGTGGCCTCGCTGGATCGAGACGCCAGATGGATCGCTGTTGGTTGATTCGATGGCATCTGTGCTGGAAGAACTTGATGACCGATTTGAATTGACTCAGGTCAGCGATGCGAAGGCGTGTGGTTCCGATGACCTCTTGGAGATTCGAGCGGTACGTCGGGCGACTTCCGACGGAGAGGTCTCGAGTGGCGAGGCTCCGACCAAGGCGAATCCA
Source organism: uncultured Singulisphaera sp. (assembly GCA_964356445.1). Classification (GTDB taxonomy): domain Bacteria; phylum Planctomycetota; class Phycisphaerae; order Phycisphaerales; family SM1A02; genus F1-60-MAGs104. Next base: position 1,771 of record CAYHHO010000033.1, read on the forward strand.
GCCGAGCGAATCGAGATGTGCATCGACCAACGGTCGAATGAGGTCGTTCGGCTGGAAATGTTCTTCCCAGCGCGCAACGATCGCGCGCAAACCGAGTTCGCTCCTCCACCGAATGGCGATCAACCTCCGCCGCCGCCTAGAGGGCATGGAGGGCAAGGTGGGCATGGAGGGCATGGGGAGTTTGGTCCACCGCCCCATGACCAACTTCGGCATCCACCGAGGGGCAATCGCATGCCTCCCCCGCCGCAGTCAATCAGTTTTCAACGGACGGAGACTGCGACATTCCCCAGTGGCTGGTTCGATGCACCGGCAGGCGCATCGCTCGTCGACCCACCGCCCCATCCACTGCAGCGACACGATTGATGTAGACATGACGGGGTGCCAACCCTGTTCGTTGTGATTCCTGTATTCAATGAGCCGCAGACGCTGCGAGAGGTTGTTCACCGGGTTGCGGCAGTTCCGCTCGAGGGATCGTGGCAGAAACAGATTGTCTTGGTCGACGATGGATCGGACGCTCCAACTGCAATCGTTGCAACCGAACTCGCACGCGAACTCCCGGACCTCGTGTCCGCGATCCGCCACCAAGTGAATCGAGGGAAGGGTGCAGCTCTGCGGACCGGATTTGAGCATGCGATCTCACGCTCGTCGGGTCCGAAGGATTGCGTGATCATCCAAGACGCAGACCTTGAATACGATCCAACCGACTTCATCACGCTCGTTCAACTGTTGGAGTCCCACAAGCACAACTGCGCAGTCTTCGGCAATCGCTGGCACCGCGGCACCGTCGAACCAGGCGTTCGCGGAAGGCTGCACATGTGTGCCAACCGCACGCTCACATGGGCGAGCAATCTCGCGACGGGGCTTCGAGTCGCAGACATGGAGTGCTGCTACAAACTGCTCCCGGTTGCACTCCTCAAGCGGATCTTGCCGCGTTTGACCGAGCAGCGCTTTGGTATCGAACCCCAGATCGCCGCCGCGCTCGCGCGTGACGGCACTTCCGTCGTGGAATTGCCAGTTTCGTACTCGCCACGGTCGTTCAAGGCTGGCAAAAAAATCGGACCGATCGACGGGGTTCGCGCGATTTGGGTCATTCTCCGATCAACTCTTGGGTGAACACGATTGGAACTCGATTCAGTTGGGGTTACATTGTGACCATGAAGCCCATTGCGATCGTTACTGCCTTGGCACTCACCGCGACTGCGAGTGCGAGTTCCTTTCAGTTCAACTTTCTGCCCACCAGCACCGCGCATCAGATGCTCACGGTCGAGTACCCGCTCGCAGGGACATTCATCGGTGACTATGACGCGACGACCAATCCAACCGGCACGCGCACGATTCCTGGACTCTTCGGAGGCTCTGGTAACTCGGCGATTCCCTACACCTCAACCGCCCGAATGATCGACACGATCGATTCAAACCCGACTGGCTCATTCACGCTTCGAATCAATGCGGAAGGCGTCTGCGAGATCATCGGATTCTCCACCGATCTCATCAATGAAACGCCGGGGGAAGTGGCGGCAGAGATGGATATCTCCTATTCGAGTTTTCACACGGTGGCGCCGAATGCGGTTTTCCCATCAGTCGGGCAGATCACAATTCCCTTCGCAACCGGAGCGGTCAAGGTCGCAACTGCGACTCAATCGCAGCCAGCAGTTGGTGCACTCGTGGCAACTGCTCCAAACACCTTCACTGTTTCGATCCCGATTCCCGTGACCGTTGTTGTCTCAGGGAGCGCGGGAGGACAGGCCTTTGGAGGCGACCCCATGCCTGCGGTGCTCGCATTCTCCGGAACGCTCGTCATTGACGGTGCGACGGCAACCTTCATGGCAACTGCCTCTTCGAGCGAGCCAATCGGACCGCTTGAACCCCCTCCGCCAATTGTGAATCAGCCATTCGCACTTCCGACCGTGCTGCCTGCCGGGTCAACAGCGAACCTTTTGATCTCGGGGACATTCTCAGCGGGAAGTGGGACCTCTGTCTTCGACATCTCAGTTGCTGCTGCGGGGGCACTCGAGAGCGTCCTCGGCGATACCAATGGCGACGGAATCGTCAACGGAATTGACCTCACTGCGGTGCTTTCTGCTTGGGGTTCGGCCGAGGCATCGTGCGATTTCAATGGCGATGGAATGGTTGGAGGAGCTGACCTTGCAGCCCTCCTGAGCAATTGGGGAAACTAGTCAGTCGGGTTCCCCGCACCGTGCAACCTGTGTGTTCGCCTCGGCGGGTTGCGCCGATTGCACCTCTGCTCAAGCGTGATCGAAGTTATGGCGTCTGAAGCCCATCAGTTGACGATCAATTCGTCCAACGAAGACGGAACCCTGGTATTCGTTCTGACCGGCCGCCTCGACTCGCAGACATCTCAATCCGCCGAACAGGCACTCACCGCCGCCACGCAGCCGAACCCGCGCGTGCTGCTCGACTGTTCCCGTGTGACATTTCTCAGCAGCGCTGGTGTGCGAGCAATCATCATGGCGCACCGCGGCGCAAAGGAGCATGGCGGTAAGTTCGCCGTGTACTGCCCCACTCCAGAGATTCTCGAGACGATCCACATCACTGGAATTCACAAGGTGATCGCCGTCTTCGCTGACCGCTCGAAAGCGATCGAGACGCTTCGTGCATAGGCGAATCCGCGTTCTTGGATTGCTGATTCTCTGCGCCTGCCAGAGCACCCCGCCTGCACAAACCCCGTCGCTACCCGCCGCACGCGGTGACCAGACGCTTCCACTTCCAAAGTCCCTTGCCTTGCGAGTTGGACAGAGCCTCGTTGTCGTCTTGCCCGCAAGCAAAGGAGCTGACTTCACATGGCGCGTGCAGTCTCCGATGCCACGATTCCTCACACTCTCTGGGGTTACGACACAGTCATCGGTCGGAGGAGTGAGCGGCACTCCTGATCAACAGGTCTTCAGCTTTGATGCCGTGCGAGTCGGAGAGGGTCAACTCTCGTTCACCCTGAATCGACTCGGCGACCCCAACGGCGTTCCGATCGAGGTGAGATCGACGCGGGTGCTCGTCACAAGCCCTTGACAGCCCATGTCGAGACAGCCCATGCCGACGCCGACGCCCGCAAGGCGCAAGGCGTAAGGCGCAACGACAATTCCGACGAGGCGCGCACCCGGATGCGGCGCGGGGGTTCCGAGAGTCGAGGAACGCATCCCGCACCGCAACGGGTGCTGAGCATCACTCCCTGCGGCGAGAACCACCCACAGCGGCAATCGCTCCTGCTGCACCAAGCGCTAGCGTCGCTGGCGCAGGTACTGCAACTCCTTGGAACGAGACGAGGTCAAAGCGCATCGTCCCCGAAGGCGAGTAGTTCGCCGTCAGGCTTGTCGGCGCATATTCGCTCGTCTTTGGGGCGAACACGCTCACGATGCGGATCGCAAATTTCGCATTGCCGGATGCACCTGCGATTGAGCTGAGATCCACGCTTCGTTCGGTCTGCCAGACTTCTCCTCCAAGCGTTGCCTCGAAGATTCCTCCGTTTGCGATTCCCTCACTTGTGAAGGAAAGCCCGTCGAGCGCGTACTGGAACTGGACAAATCGACTTGCGGAGTTCGAGTGGCGTTCGTGCCATGTCACGATGGGCGATTCGATCCCGACGGTCGAGCACTGAAAGACCGCCCCACGCTCGCCGTTTGCCGTCCCTTGCGATGCGAATCCTGCGAGATTCCAACCCTTGTTCTCTGTAGGGCTGGACGCTCCCGAATCTGCGGGATCGCCAGCCGAGAAGCTCGAGGTGGTTCCACCAACATTGGTAGCGACTCCAGTTCCGACACTTGGTGAGAGCGTCCCCTGCGCCCCATTGAAATTCCACGCGCAGAGCACCATGCCTGCCTCGGCCGAACAGACCATCCACGTAGAACACAGAGCCGCCACGATCACTTGATTGGTTCGATTCATGATTTCCTCCGATGCGGCGCGATATCACGCAGACTCCGCGCGGCACCGGACGCGCGCAAACGGATCACGCATCCGTCGACTGCGCGGGAAACCTATGACCGCGCCGGCGGTCCCCAGAGAAACCCTCCCAAATTTCTTCACTCAAGCGGGGCGAGCGATCGCCGTCGATTCCCGTCGCCGCTTGCTGCGCTTATTCACCATCAACGCAACTCCCACGATCACAGAAGCGACGAGCACCCCGAACAACACCGCAACAATCGGCAGCAACAACGCGAGCCCGGCAAGAACAACGCTCATCACCGTTTCGACAATCGAAAAAAGCGGATTGAGAATCCCACCGCTGACCGCGGTAGATCCGACCCGAATCGTGCCGTTCGCAGCGTGCACTCCAGTTGCAACTCCCCCGCCGACAACCGCAGCAAGCGTCCACGTCACCCATTGGGGCACGACACTGGTGTCGATCCCTCCTTGCGCTGCCAACTGCGACGCCATCATGATCGTCCCTGCGACTGCTGCGACGGGCGCCCCAGCGACATCGAGCGCATGATCGAGCCACGGAATCAGCATCCCGAGCACCTCCACCACGCAGGCGAACGAGAAGCAGAGCATCGCCGAAGTTGAGCCGAGCCACTCAAATGTGGATCCCGTCTCAATCCATCCGAAGTGCGCAGCGATCGACACCAAAGCAAGGGGCGCGAATATCCGCATTCCGCACGCAGCACTCAAGGAAGCCCCCACAAGCATGGCGAAGATGTAACTCACATAACCATCCACACGCTCATGATAGTGCCGCGCAACGCAATCGCCACAGTTTTCGCTGCGGCGTACTCTCCATTCATGGATCCTGCCCTCACTGTTCGCGCCGGTCGCACGGCCGCAATGGTGATGTTGCTCGGCGGTGACGGGATCGCAGTCACCCCTGAAGGCAAGCGCCTCACCGCGAGCCTCGACCTTTCTGCAGGGATCGAACTCTCACGAGTCGCGGCCAGCGAATCACCCGATGCCGCGGCAAGAGTCCGCCTGCGAAAGGGCTGCATTCGCGCTTGGATGCAGGAATTGCACGGCAGAGACCACCAAACCACTCGAATGCTGGTCGTTCCTGGCGCCGGGCTTGATCCGCTCGCGCTCGACTGGTGTGCATCGCACGCCGATGCACATGCAATCGAGTTGGACCACGAAAACGTCGACCAGAAGCGTGCGCTCATCGCTCAAGCCGCCGATGCGTCCATCGCGGAGCGCATCCAGCCAATCGACTGCGATCTTCGCGACATCATTGCGACAACGGTCGCACTTCGCCAAGCCGGATGGCAGCCTGACCAACCCGCGCTTTGGATCTTTGAAGGACTCACCTACTACATCTCGCACGGTGAACTCGTCGCGCTCCTGCGACTCGCGCTCAGTGGGAACTCCCGAAGCCGAGCAATCGTCGAGTTTAGTGGCGCACGCGACTCGCTGACTCCTGCAGCGCGCACAGCCACTGAGAACTATCACCGATTCATCGGCACACTCCTCGGCGGCCAAGACTTGACCGTCACCGACATCCAGGCTGTCGCCCGTGACGCAGACGCTTCGATCGAACGCCTCGTCTGCCCCGCAGCAATAGAGGAATCTCTTGGACTCCCCCGAACATTCGACGGCCCAACCGCCAGCGCGATGCGCATCGCACTGCTTGCGCCACTTGTGACATGAACGGTCTCGCCCTCCATCCGCTGCTGCTTGAGAGGTGGAAGCGCATCCTGCCGCCAGATGCCTTGCTACTGGCCACGAATTCGCGCTCGCACGCCGACGGCCAACCCCTGATTCCCACGGCGATCCGGCTCAACCCACTTCGCGCACCGCCGCCAGAGACGATCACCGTGCTTCGCGCTGCAGGCATCGTTCTCGAGAGCGTCGAGTGGTGCGATCTCGCTTGGACGACGGGAAGCACAGTGCGAGAACTGCAAGCCCTGCCCGCATACGCGGATGGTGCGTTCCATATCCAATCTCTTTCGAGCATCGCGGTCACGCTCGCGCTTGCGCCGCTCCCAGGCGAGTCGATCCTCGACCTCTGCGCCGCACCGGGAAGCAAGACTTCGCACATCGCCGCGATGACAGGCAATTCTGGCCACCTCGTCGCGGTCGACAGCAGTCGAACGCGGCTCTTTCGGCTCCGAGAGGTCTTGCGCCTTCTCGGTGCCACCGCCGACTGCCTCTGCGAACACGGCGAGCGCTGGGCACGCCGACAACCCGAGATGTTTGACCGAGTACTCGTCGACGCGCCCTGTAGCGGCGAAGGGAGAATCCACCTCGGTGACTCTGCAGCTCATGACGGCTGGTCGATGGGAAAGGTCCGTCGCTTGGCTTCCCTGCAGAAGGCGCTCCTGCACTCGGCGATCGATGCACTTCGCCCTGGGGGAACGCTGGTCTACTCAACCTGCACTTTCGCCCCCGAAGAAAACGAACTTGTGATCCAACGGGCTCTTGATCGCTTCGAAGGGGAGATCGAAATCGTCCCGCTTCCAATTGAAATCCCCCACGCGCGACCGGCGCTCACCGCGTGGGAGAACAAGGAACTGCACCCATCGATCGCGCACGCTCGCCGCATTTTCCCACCCCACGAGGGGTTTTTCATCGCTCGGATCCGAAAGATCCCAATGGGCCCGCGCCAAGGCGTAATGCCGTAGAAACGATCCGATTCGCCGAACAAACTCTTCAGCACGAAGATCTGTATGAATCGACGATAATGGCAGTGGATCTGTCCCCGTTGCAGCATCAGCGGTGAACTGACAGTGGGTCGCCCAACGAACTGAGAACCATGCGAGCAGAAGGCCTTTTCGACATCCTCATTCGACAGCACGCTGACATGCTCAGCGCATTCATCCATTCTGTCGCCTTCGACCGAACGGCCGTCGACGACATCTTTCAAGAGACGATCATCACAGCGTGGGAGCGAATCGACGACTTCGACACGACTCGCCCCTTCGGTCCGTGGCTGCGAGGAATTGCTCGCAATCACATCCTGAGCGCTGCCCGCAAGAATCGCAGATACCGTTCGAAACTGGATGACTTGCTGCAGCAGCGAATCGACGAACAATTCGACCGCGTCGATCGGAATGCGGGAGACACTTTCGCAGAGCGCATGACCGAACTTCGCAACTGCATGGCAGCGCTGGGCGACGACGCCCGCGAGGCGGTTGATCTGGTCTATCTGCGCGGCATCGACTCGTCCGCCGCCGCAAAGTCGCTTGGCACCAACGAAGAGGCGTTTCGCAAGCGGCTCTACCGCGCCCGTGTTTCGCTCGCACAGTGCCTTCGGCCCAAGGCAGTCTTTGCGCAATTCGCCAACCCAAGTGCCATGCCGGTTACAGGAGTACCCGAATGACTGATCCAACCCACAACGATCCCTTCGGACGTGATGTGCAGGTCGATTCCGAGCCGACCGTCAACAACCAAGCGGATGGAATGGCGGTCCACGGGCTTCTCGCGCTCCTTCTGCCCGGAGAAGCCAAGCGCGTGCAGCAGCGCGTCGACCGAGCAATCGGCGCCATCCGAGGCAGTGAAAAACGCCTCAAACAGCGCGCATTTAGCACAACAGTGCGCCGGCGCCTCGCTTGGGTCGGCGGTTCGATCGGCATCGCCGCCGCGATCGCATTGGCGGTTCTCTATGTGCCGAGTTCATCTGACTCGCAGGCGTTTGCTGCGCTCGAATCCATTCGATCTTCAGCGCGCCAAGGAGGACGAACGTACTCCGTGCGAATTGAATTGGAACCACCTGTGACGAGCGAAGGCGTCCCGAGCGACCGCCCCCGCCCAATGAAACTCGTCCGAACGGGCGAACTCGTGATGGGGACTGGGGGACGGTGGACTTTCACCATCTCCGGCATGCCTGGGATGAAGCCGCCATCGCAGACCAAACAACGCGACGAAGTAGCGAGCCGATCACCCCTTCGTTCGAAATGCGTCTTTGGATTCGACGGCAAGGTTTACTGGGCTGTCGAGCCATCAGGCGAAATCAAGACGGCTGCTTCGCTGCGCGAACTGCGACCGCCGATGATCTTTGGCGCGCTCGACCAAAGTGCGGGCGACTCCGATGCAGAGCCCGAACCGCTGACGCTCGAATCAATGTTGGACAAACTCGACCGTGGATATGAAATTAAGTTCGAGCAAGCAGCCGCCGCCGACACCACATCGCAGCGCCCCGTGACAGTTGTGTCCGCGCAGAGATTGAGCGATGGGCGAAAGAAACTCGCCGCCTTCGCTCCCGAGCGAGTTCGAATTGTCGCCGATGCGCAGACGTTTGAGGTCCTGACCGCTGAGTGGGAGTGGAGTCCCGTCTGCGAACAATTTGCGCCAGCGGATCGCGCAAAGCACGCTCCAGACGGGCAGGGACCAAAAACTTATGGACCTCCCGCCATTGCGCTTCAATCCAAGAAACATATTTTTCTGGCACTTTCTGAGGTGAATCGCTCCGGCGCCGGCTCTGCGAAACCAGTTTCCGATGGGTGGTTCGAAGCGAAAACGCACTGCGAACCAGCTTTTTCGCCAGAACAACGATGATTCTTCGCTGAATTGGTGCGCCGAGGCCTAAGGCAGCACCGTCTTTCCCATGCTCGATCAAGTCGGTTCTGAGGGCTACCGGTTCGGCGCTACTGCGACCCAGGCTCACATAATTCTCATTTTAATCTTCGTTTGCATTTGCACCCTTCTCAAACGGGGGTAGGTTCAGATCGTGTTTGGCGTTGTAATGCCGAACATCTTTCGCCCCCTAAGCGAAAGTGCCTTCTCGAGTTCGTCCCTTTTCTTGTGGAGAAACAAATGAGTTCAAATCGTCTTGACAAGCATTTTGCTGTCTGCGCAGCTGCGGTTGCAACCGCTGTTGTCGGATCAGCTAACGCCGCCGTTGTGTACAGCGGTGTCGTGAACATCACAGTTCCAGCCAACATCGACGGCGTGTACATACACGTCGAGAGCGGACTCACCGCGACCGCTGGTAGCGCGCTGGCGGGCTGGGATATCAATCCTTACGGCACGTCCCTGACTGGTGTGTCGCTTTATGCAGCCTCCGGAACTGGCTTCATGCGTAACCCAGGCGCTGGAACCTCGACAAGTCGCACGAACATCGCTGACGGTACTGCGATTGGCGCGACTTCGTTCTTCTACGGAAGTTCGAACGCGACGATCGGCACACTCGTTGGACAGTGGACCGCAAATTCCAGCGGCCTCTTCGGATTCAAGTTCCTCGCAGATGACGGTCTGACCCACTACGGTTGGGCGCGCTTGTCGATCGGCGCAAATGCCGCGACTCGCACAATCGTTGACTACGGATACGAGAGCACCGCAGGTACAGCCATCGGAGCCGGCGTGCCTGCTCCAGGCGCAATCGCCCTCTTGGGTCTCGCAGGTCTCGTCAGCCGACGTCGTCGGAACTGACTTCGGTGACATGGGTGACATGGGTTGCCTGACGGAGATCCGTCAGCGACCAACGATTTGAAACTCCATCGGCGGTCCCGTGACCGCCGATGTTTTCGTTTTTATAGGATGTCAATCGATGGCAGTTCCTCCAACCAGACGGCTCTTGATCATTGGTTGGGATGCTGCAGACTGGATCATCATCGATCGGCTCTTCGCCGAGGGGAAGATGCCGAACTTGCGCAGGCTCGTCGATGCCGGCGTGCGCGCAGACCTTTCCACCCTGAGCCCGAAGCTCTCGCCGATTCTGTGGTCGTCGATTGCGACCGGCAAGACCGCAGACAAGCATGGCATCCTGAACTTTGTGGAACCCAACCCCACGGGCGACGGGCTGCGCGTGAGTTCAAGCACCACGCGGCGCACCAAGGCACTCTGGAACATCCTGACGCAGTCCGACATGACGGTCAATGCGGTCTCGTGGTACGCATCGCATCCTGCCGAGCCGATCGCCGGCGTGTGCGTCACCAATCTCTTTCAAGATGGTGCACCGTCGAGCGTCCATCCGGCCGCTCTCTCAGAGCGACTTGCGCCGCTGCGGGTTGAACCGGCCGGCGTTCCACGAAGCCTGCTGCAGTCGATGATCCCTCGCCTTCACGAACTGAAGGCTTCTGACGAGCGCCCCGGAACCCTCGCCAAGCAACTCGCGCGAATGGCGTCTGTGCATAGTGCTGCGCTCGCCATCCTTCGCGACGCTGCCAAGTGGAACTGCACGATGGTCTTCTACGAAACGATCGACACGGTCGGGCACCACTTCATGCAGTATCTGCCGCCCAAGATGCCTCATGTCTCGAAGCATGACATGAACCTGTTCGGTGAAGTCATGCTGCGGGTTTACGAGCATCACGACAAGTGCCTCGGCGAATTGCTCGACGCTGCCGGACCAGATACCACGGTGCTGCTGCTCTCGGACCACGGCTTCCACTGCGGATCTGAGCGCCCCAGCATTACGCAGGTCGACCCTGACGACCGAGCAGCACTCGAGGCGAGTTGGCACCGACCCCTGGGCGTACTCGCGCTTTCTGGGCCTGGAATCAAGCGCGGCGAGCGTGTTGCGTCGGCCACCCTGCTCGACATTGCTCCGACCGCACTTGCCCTTCTGGGTTTGCCAATCGGCCGCGATATGGATGGCCGCGTGCTTGCCGAGGCGCTTTCATCGCCGTACACGCTCGATACGGTCGAGAGTTGGGACACCCAGCCTGGCGAGGCTGGACTGCACCCCGATGAACTTCGAAACAACCCCTTCGAGTCGCAGGATGCCCTGAATCAACTGATCGACTTGGGATACATGCCAGCGCTCGGAGCGAATGTGAAGGCGAAGCTCGATCTCGTGCGGCGCGAGACCAGTTTCAACCTTGGTGTCGTGTACATGTCGACTGGTCGCGCTGCACTGGCGATCCCGCTGTTTGCAGATCTCGCAGCGCAGCATCCAGGCGAGAGCCGGTTCGCCACAAATCTTGCGAATTGCCAGTTCAGCACCGGGGCGTTCGCGGACTGCGCACAAACCACAGACCAATTCCTCAGTCGGTCGCCCGAGAATGTCGAAGCGAAACTGCTGCGGGTTGGGGCACTGGCGAAACTCTCACGGATCGATGAGGCAACCAGCGAACTTGCGAAGCTCGACCGGGAACTTCATCAACGCGGCGATCTCGCGCTTGCGCTCGGAGACCTTTACGCGCTGCTCGGAGACTGGGAAGACGCAAATCGGTGCTATGCACGAGCCATGAGACACGATCCGCAGGATGCCCGCGTGCAGGTGGCACTGGCGCGCATGTGCATCGCGACTGCGAAGTGGGAGGCTGCTGTCGAACACTGCCTCAACGCATTCGAATTGAAGCACTGGACGCCGGATGCTCACGACTATCTCGGTGTGGCACTTGCATGGATGGGCGATGCCCCCCACGCGATCCAGTCGTTTGAGAATGCCATCGCGATGCAACCTGGGCTTATCGATGCGCACCGATTCATCGTGCTGCTTGCAACACGCTCTGGTGACTCGGACCGCGCAGCCCGCCATCTCGCGCGAATACGAGAACTGCTCGCGGGTTCCAGCGCAGGTCCGAGCGACGCCATCTCTTGGGGACCCAATGAGTGGGCTGCGAGCGTCGGAATTGCGCCGGTTCAGTGATCTCAGGGCTCGGCCCGTGAAGCCCAGTCAGGCCTTGTTTCTATGGAGCGCCGGATCGACGGCACGAACCATCGCATCCTCGTCCAGTCCTCCGCCGAGGAAAACATTGATCGCCTGAGCCTGCGCGCGCGCATCATCGATGAACCGCCTGTGATCGAGCCTCAGCACCTGAAAATTCTTGCGCTCCGCCAGCCACGCATCGACAACTTTCAGTTGCCGCTCGAATGTCGCCATGAGCAAATCCGGCGCAATCCCCGCACCCTTGCGACCAGCCCGCTCAAGCATCATCGCCTGCGACTTCACCACTTCACGCAGATCTCGTCGCATGAAGATCACGCGATAGTCCCGGTCTGTCGGCAATTCCATCAGCAAGAGATGGATGATCTTGACCGCCTTGCCACTCGCTTGATCGAGCCACGCGTGGTCCGACTTCAATTGCTTGACTTTCTCGAACTCTAGATAGCCGTGAGGATTGTCCGCGTCCGCAGTGCGAATCGAATCGGTGAGGATCTCGACGCCACCCGCGCTCAACATCTGCATCGCCATGCTTGTCCCAGACCTCGGCAATCCCGATACCACGATGATGGGCTTGCGATCGGGCACAGCCAAATCCTATCGAAGCGCCCAGTTCCACGCGCCCAACTTCATGCGCCCAACTTCAAGCGCGGTGCCACGCGCCATGCCACGCGCCGCGAGCCCACTCACTTCCAAATGACGACGGCCATGTTCCCCTGCACATCGTGGATGAACGGCGCTGGGATCTCTGGCGACTCAATCACCTCCTGCGCGTCCTCAGGACTCGTCACCAACGCAAGCCCGCCCGTTGGCGCAGCGCGGACTCGCCCAGCGACATCGTCGATCGCCACGAGGCGCGCGTCGTCCTGCGGCAGCGCGAGTTCATTGTCAAACTCGCTCGCGCGTCCTGCGATGAGCAAGTCTCGGCGCCCAGTCACCCAACTCACGCCGTACGCCAACTGCGACGAACTCACGAGAACGCCGCACTCCGTCAAGGCCACCTCCCGAGTTCGAAGCACCTCCCACGGGATCTGGGAACGCTGCGCAATCCCATCAGGAAACAAGAACGGGATCAACGCGAGCACGAGAACCGGTGCAGTCGCCGTTCGCATCAGCCAAGATGCCCCGCTCGTTGCCCGCCAACTCCAGGCATCGAGCAGAGCCCAAACGACGAGCGCGCATGCGAGAGCGATCCAGTGGAGCGCAGGGTTCGTGCGCCAGATCAACGGAAAACCAATCCACGCGGTGCCTGTGATCGCCAACACGACCGCACCGGCCGCCAGCCCAAGCAAGATCCACCGTCCTGAGCAGCGAGAGCGTGTCGAAACAGCCAGATTCTGGTCGAACGCGCGCACCAACCCAAGCGTGACGAGCACCGAAACTGGCACGAAGAGCGGCAGGACGTATGTCGGCAGTTTTCCGGCGCTGCACGAGAGCAGCAGAAGTGGCGCGACGACCCACGCGATGCAGTAGCGGCACCCGCTTCGCCACTCGACAGAGCCAGAGCATCGCAGCCCTCGCCACGCGCGCGGCCAAGTGAGCGACCACAGCACTGCACCCACTGGCAGCAGCACGATGAGATACCACCACGGTGCAGTGTGCTGATTGATGTCGGGGTTCGAGAATCTGCGCAAGTGCTCGACGACGAGGAAGTACTCCCAGAACCTCGGCTCGCTTTGGTGAAGAAGGATCGCGACTGGCGCTGTGACCGCGATCGCCGCGAGGATCGGAATCCAAGGCAGCACAATCAAGTCACGCCAGCGGCGCTCCCAGCACAGCCAAGCAATCGCGGTCGCTCCGGGAATCGCTAGCGCAAGCAAACCCTTCGTCAGGAATCCGACTCCTGCGGCAACGCCTGCGACCGCGAGCCAGCCAAAGCGTGATCGTCCGGTTGAAGTGCATCCGAGGTAGAACGAAACCAAACACACTCCGACCGCCGCGCTGAACATGGCATCGAGGTTTGCAACGGTACCCATGACCAGCGGGCCAATCGTTGTCGCCTGCACGGCAAAGGCGAGTGGTCCAAGTTCTCGGCGGCCGCTGATTCGCACCGCGAGCATCCATCCGGCAATCGCGGCGATACCCGTTGCCAGCGCACTGGGAAGTCGAATCGCAAATGCATTCTCACCGAATGTCTGGATACTCAGCGCCATCAGCCAGTATCCGACCGGAGGTTTTTCGTAGTAGTGAAATCCCGCCAATCTCAGCGAGAACCACTCTCCTGTCTGGACCATCTCCGCAGCGATGATTCCGTACCGCGCTTCGTCTGGCTGCACCATCGGGCGCACGCCGAGCACCGCCACACTCACAAGCAGAAAGACGAGAAGCGACCAGATGGCGTGTCGGCGAATGCTCATTGGCGCACGCAGACCCAGTCATCTCGCCCCGCCACCTGTCCCTTCGCAATCGAAGCGCGCGGCGGATCGCTCTGGCGACCCATCCAGTCGCAGAGCGGCTCGAAGGAGTGTCCCTTCGCCAGTGCGCGGTCGAGGAAGTCTTCAAAGAGGATCGCCTTCGCGCCCCCTTCGCTCTCGGCGTGAATGGTCAGGACATGCGGTTTGCCGTCAGCGAGTGCCGCAAGCATCTTCGAGTTCCACTGTGCATCGGCGTCTGCTCCCCGACCGACACCCTCGTCGTAAGTCGGCAGATCGACCGGAACCTGCGGCTGCGACAGCGGCGCCCCAGCGACGATCGGAAGGAACGACTGTGCCCGTCCACGGCAGTCGCTTCGATACAGAAATCGCCGCGATGCCGGCAAGTTCAAGACTCGCTCCGTACATCGCCAACCCGGACAAGCTGCGCTCTTTGGATCTTCACGGATGATGCCCGCGAGTGCTTCGGTAGCTCGCGCCAATTCTGCGTCCAACTGCTCTTCCTGCATCGACTCGATTCCGACCTGCCACCGGTGATGGTCCCACGCATGAACGCCCATCTCGTGACCTTCGCGGTGCGGCGCCGCAATCGTTGAACCGAGGTGTTTGCTGATGATCGGGCCCGGCCAAAGCGTCCCGCGAAAAATGATCTCCCAGCCGTACAAACTTGGCGCCCCCGATCGCAGCATCTTGGCTGCGAAACTCGGTCTCAGCAATCGGCGAATGTGACGACCCATGTTGTCGGGGCCGAGCGTCACATACCACGTCGCGCGGACTCGGCGCCGTTTCAAAATCGACAGCAGCCGCGGGATTCCATCGCGCGTCCCACGAAATGTGTCGACATCGACTCGAAGTCCGATTGTCACGGTGTTGGGGTCAAGTTCGAACCGGCTTTTGAGCCTTTGGAGTTCCGGATTGCCGCGACGGAACGGACCCTTTGGAATCCGTGGCGTCGCCTGGCTTGGCGCCGCTTCCATCACTGTTCGTCGGCACGCTCAACCCATGATCGCGTGCATGCTGCTGAACGAACCAATCCAGCGTTCGCTCAACGCTGGTTGCAGTCGGAATCGTTGGCGTCCATCCGATGACGGCCTGCGCATTCTTGATGCTTGGTCGTCGGTGCTGGACATCTTCATATCCCTTCCCGTAGTAGGCGATGCTTTCGATCTCCTGGAAGCCTGCGAACGGCGGGTAGCAACTTCGAAGTGGGTGCTGATCGAACGCCGTGACGAGCGACTGGGCAAGTTCCTTGATGCTCGCTTCGTTGTCAGGATTGCCGATGTTGAAGATGCGGCCATCGCACTTGCCATCCTTGTTCTCGATGATCCGAAAGAGGCACTCAATTCCTTCGTCGACATCTGTAAAGCATCGTCGCTGCGCTCCACCGTCGACGAGCAGGATCGGCGTTCCCTCGACGAGGTTAAGAATGAGCTGAGTGATCGCGCGCGAACTGCCGATGCGCGCAGAATCAAGCGAGTCGAGACGAGGCCCGATCCAGTTGAAGGGTCGAAAGAGGCTGAATCTGAGCCCGCGCTGCATTCCGTACGCCCAGATGACACGATCCAAGAGCTGCTTGCTGGCGGAATAAATCCAGCGCTGGCGGTGAATCGGGCCGGTGACGAGTGGCGAAGTGTCTTCGTCAAAGAGTTCGTCGCTGCACATTCCATAAACCTCGGATGTGCTGGGGAACACAAGTCGCTTGCCAAACTTCACGCAGTCTCGGATGACGCGCAGGTTCTCTTCGAAGTCAAGTTCAAAGACGCGCAGCGGATTGCGGACATACTCGATCGGGGTCGCGATCGCGACCAACGGCAAGATCACATCGCACTTGCGAACGTGAAACTCGACCCATTCACGATTGATCGAAATGTCTCCCTCGACGAAGTGAAACCGCGGGTGATCGACGAGCGACCCCAGGTTGTCAGAGTTGAGATCCATGCCGTAGACCTCATACGAATCCTCAGCCAGGATCCGCTCGGAGAGTTGACTGCCGATGAATCCGTTGACTCCCAGAATCAGCACTTTCGTCTTACGGCGCTTTGATGCAGTCGCCTGAGACCCAAGGCGCATTCGCGGCAAGAGATTCATATCCGCCGCGAGTTGCGCGCCAGAGTTCCAGACTCCATCTGGACCCTGCGCCTGCTGGATTTCGATCGCACCCTTTCCGCACGCGATGACAAGCGGCGCCGATGAGAGAATCTCGCCGGGCTGCCCTGATGCCTTGCCCCCGGTGGGCTCTGCGACGGCACGTGCGCGCCAGACCATGATCTTGCGTGTTCCGATGAATGTGAACGCGCCAGGCCACGGATGAGCAACCCCTCGCACAAGGTTGCCGATTTCGGTCGCCGACTTTTTCCAGTCGATGAGACCGTCGGCAGGAGTGCGTTTGCCCATCACGGTCGCCTTCGTTTCGTCTTGTGGCTTGCGCGGAGCCTTGCCAGCCTTCACGAGGGGAATGTTCTCGGCGAGAATCGCGACGGACTCCAACACGAGCTTTGCCGTCAACGACCGCGCATCATCGTCGGCAGCGATGGCGACATTCCGCTGCGCGATGATGTCACCCGCGTCCGCCTTCTCCGACATGTGATGAAGCGTGACGCCCGTCTCATGCTCGCCGTTGACCAAGACCCAATTGATCGGAGCCCGTCCTCGATACTTGGGCAGGAGCGCCGAATGAAGATTGATGCAACCAGCCGGAAAGAGGGCTCGAATCTTCGCCCCCACGATGTTTCGATAGTGAAACGAGAGAAGCAACTCTGGCTTCATCGCGCGAATCCGCTCGATCCAGATTGGGTGATCCAGTTTTTCAGGCGCGTGCACTGGGATCCCGTGTTCCGCTGCGATGCGCGCAACATTCGCATACCAACTTCCCTCGGCTGGATCGTCGCGGTGCGTGAAGACGGCAACAACTTCGAGGCCGCTGCGGATCGCTTCCTTCAAGGAGGCGGCACCAATTTCGTGATAGGCAAGGACAACAGTTCGCATTCGAATACTCCTCAATTTCAAGTCATGTCACATTGGGCATTGCCGATTTCGACGACTTCATCGACTCACGCTCGCCGAGCGTCTCGCCAACGATCCGGTCCACGAGATACCTCGGCCGTTCTCGAACATCGGCGTGAATTCGTCCGATGTATTCCCCCATCAGTCCGAGCGCCACAAACTGCGCGCCGATGAAGAAAAACACGATGGCGAAGAGCGTGAAGACACCGTTCTCCGCCCACCCCGACCCGTACACAAACCGCAAGGCAAGCAAAAGTGCGCCAAATCCGATCGACAGCGCCGAGATGCCGGCACCGATCCAGGACAGAAGCCGAAGAGGAGCGGTCGTCATGCAGGTCAGCAGGTCGAACTGCAGATTGACGAGGCTCATGATCGAGTACTTGCTGGTACCGCGCGCGCGTTCTGCGTGACCCACTGGGATTTCCGTGACACGCTTCGCGAAGAGGTTGGCGAGCACGGGGATAAATGTGTGCCGCTCGCGACACGAGAGCATCGCATCGACTACGCGTCGGCGATAGGCGCGCAGCATGCAGCCATAGTCGCGCAACTTCACGCCGGTCGATTTGCGAACCATCCGATTAATGACTCCGCTAAAAACTTTTCGAAAGAGCGCGTCTTGGCGGTCCTGTCGGATGGAACCCACAACATCAAAGCCTTCGTCAATCTTTGCCACGAGCGCGCCGATCTCTTCGGGTGGATTCTGAAGGTCCGCATCGATCGTCACGAGAATGTCACCCTGAGCGGCTGCGAAGCCGCAGAGGATCGCATTGTGCTGCCCGTAGTTTCGGTTCAGCAACAGTGCTTTGATTTCACCAGGGTGCTCAAGCGCTGCCTCCGCGAGCATCTCCGACGATCCGTCGCGGCTGCCATCGTCAACGAGAATGAGTTCCCATGGTCGCCCGAGCACTCGACATGCTTTCGTCGTGCGCTCGAGCAATTCCGCGATGTTGTCTCGCTCGTTGTAGACGGGGATCACGACAGTCACCGATGACAAACGTGAGAGGTCGGCGCTCATCGAATGCCACCTGCGACGGTCGCACGCACGCCTGCGAGCGTCTCTTTGATCGCGCGAAGGACATCGTCGATGTCCGAGTCTGTCATGTCTGGGAAGCACGGCAACGTGCAGATTCGCTGCGAATTCCATTCGGTATTTGGGAGTTTCCCGACCCATTCGCTTCGATTCTCGCGGTACCACTTCTGAACGTGGGTTGCCAAGAAATGGATACCCGTGCCAATGTTTCGCGCCTTCAGCCCTTCCATGAATGCCGCACGGTCGAGGCCGCACACGCGTTCATCGACGCGCACCACGAAGAGGTGCCGCGCATGCCTGTGCGACCAAGTCGGGTCTCCCACGGGAGTGATGCCATCAACATCGGCGAGCCCGCGTCGATAGCGCGCAACGATTGCGTCACGGCGAGCGATGAATGCGTCGAGGCGCGGAAGTTGGCGCACCGCGAGCACCGCGTTCATGTCAGGCATGTTCTGCTTGAACCCAGGCTCCTGCACTTCGGCTTGAGGTGACCGCCCCTGCTGGCGACGATCGTTCGCATCGACTGCGAGCCCGTGAAAGCGCAGGCGTCGAATGCGTGCAGCGAACGCATCGTCGTTGGTCGTCAGCACTCCGCCCTCGCCCGATGTGATGTTCTTGATCGGGTGGAGCGAGAAGATCGCGGGGTCGCCGCCGCCGATCTCGCGACCTTTGTACTTCGTGCCGATTGCGTGCGCTGCATCTTCGAGGAGCGCAACGCCGCGCTTGCTGCAGACATCGCGAATGGCATCCAAGTCGACCGGCGCTCCTGCGTAGTGAACGGGAATCACCAAACGAGTTCGTGGAGTGATCGCAGCCGCGATTGCATCTGCGCCAACCAACAAAGTTTCGCGGTCGACGTCAACGAAAACATTGCGCGCGCCGAGCAATTCCACCATGTTCGGCGTTGAGACCCAGGTCATCGATGGACCGATCACTTCGTCGCCTGCAGAAATCCCAAGCGCCTGCAGCGCCAGATGCATGAGAGCCGTGCCAGACGTGGCCGCGATGGCGTGTTTCGCGCCGGTCCGTGCGGCGATCAGGTCTTCCAGCTCGGTGACCTTTGGACCAGTTGTGATCCATCCGCTGCGCAGAACGTCGCCGATGGCTGCGATGTCGTCCTCCGAAATCGAGGGACGGCAAAATGGCAGGAAGGTGGATCGCATGAGCCACCACTATAGACGGATTGACGCGGATTTCAGCAGTGGGAATTGCGACGCGAAGGACGGAATGGTGAGGGCCGCGAAAGGACCTCCCGGCGCTCAAACATGCGAATCGAATCACGGAATGTTGAACGCCGCGAAAATACCTAACGGCGCACAAGCATGCGAATCGAATCACGGAATGGCGAAGGCCGCGAAAGGACCTCCCGGCGCTCAAACATGCTCGCCGGCTGCGCGGACGCTTGCCGGCTCCGCAACTCGCGCGGGAGGTCTTTCGACGGCCTACACGATTTGTGACGCTCGCGCAGCGAGCGCGGGCGAGTCGAGGCAACTGGCGCGCACGAGCGCAGCGAAGTTCGCGCCAGGCGCCGATGACGAGAACGCATGGCGGGATCGAACGAGCCCCGCGAGTTCGATTCCGCGGGATTTGATGGCGAAGCGGCGAAGCCGCTGAGGCACCAAAGCACGCGCGGGCGAGTCGAGGCGCTGAGGGGCGCACGAGCGAAGCGAAGTCCGCCCCGAGGCGCCGATGGCGAGAACGCAATTCTCTCATGCATGCACACGGGTAACTCCCGAGGCACCTCCCACCGCCCCGCATGCATGAGAGAAGGCAGACCGACTCAAACGCGAAAACGGAAGGCGCTTGGGCCTTCCGCTTTTCGTGTGAGGAGTCGGGCTGGCGGGATTTGAACCCACGACCTTTTGACCCCCAGTCAAACGCGCTACCAAGCTGCGCTACAACCCGAGACGAACTGGGTAGTGTATCGATGTGCCTCAAGCGACGAGAGATGCAAGCCAATCCGCCGGCGACCATCGGTTCTGGGGGGTGGAAGCAAACAACCGCGCGTGGGATCTGGTCGAGAGCCCCACCCTTGCCGTCGAACAGTCCGAGGAACTCTGCGCAGCAGCGTGGGCTGCACACTGGCATTGGTCACGTCACCTCGAAGCACTCGACGCTTCCCAGCGCTCGTCATCGCCTCATCGACTCCGGGCACTCCACCTGCTCTGTTGCGCAGTGGCGCGACAGGCATCGGCGTTGCGCAGTGGCGCAACTGGAACCGCAACTGGACCCGCACCTCACAGCTCAGCAGCGGGATCCCCCGAAATCGCCCCAACTGTTGCCCGCTGGGCAAGAGCCGCATGCGACGAACAATCACGCTTGGATCAGATCGCCCCCTCCGCAAGCACCCCGTTCGACCGAGGGATGACTTTCTTGTGCCACGTGCTCGGCGTCGGCAGCGACGCGGACTTCTCGAAGTCCATCGAGAACCTCCAGCCACAAGAATCCGAACTGCTCCGGCGCCTCCTGAAACTGTGCGGAGGGGCTGGTTGATGTTTGGCTGGGGCAAAGCACTCGTGGCTCACACCCAACAGCACTGGCATGCGCGCTGTCTCACCTGCGGTCTTCGCTTTCCATATCCGGGGATCCGAATCGGTGCATACGGGCGTCCTGCAAGAGTCCGCCGCTGCCCGCGCTGCGAACGCCTTCGCTGCGTCCGCGTCGAACCAAACTCGATCGCGTAAGCCTCACCGCTTCGCGCCACGCACACCTGAACGGACAGGGGGAGATTCGAACTCCCGATACGGTAAACCGTATACAGCATTTCCAATGCTGCTCCTTCAACCGCTCGGACACCTGTCCAGGGCGGGCTAGTCTAGCGAGATGACATTGCCCGACAACGAAGCCACATCCCTCGACGGCATCCTGCTGATCGACAAGCCCGAAGGCCCGACCAGCATGCGGGTCGTTGAACGGGTCCGCCGAGCTGCAGGCGGAGTCCGCTGCGGCCACGCTGGCACTCTCGACCCTCTCGCAACGGGGCTCCTCGTGGTCGCACTCGGGCGATTCACCAAGTCGCTCGCGCTGCTCATGGGTGGCGACAAACGCTACGAAACCGAGATCGACCTCTCGGCCTTCACCGCCACAGACGACCGAGAGGGAGCGCTCGAAGTGGTCTCCGTCGCGCATCCGCCGAGCAGCTCCGAAATCGAACGCGCACTCGATTCCTTCCGCGGATCAATCATGCAAACGCCGCCCGCATTCAGTGCAGTCAAGATCGCTGGTCAACGCTCATACGACATCGCGCGGCGTGGTCGTCGGCAGTCAGCCGACGCGAGACCATCGCAACCGCCAACCCTTCCGACGGCTCGCCCAGCCACCGTGCACGCGATTTCGATTCGAGCGTTTGCATGGCCAATACTCACGCTCGACATTCACTGCGCAAAGGGCTTCTATGTTCGCAGCCTCGCTCGCGAACTCGGCGCTGCGCTTCGAACAGGTGGGCACTGCAAGTCCATCCGCCGGACATTCAGCGCGCCATTCTCGATCGAGAAGGCGATCCCGCTCGATTCACTCCCCGTTCGACTCGGGCCCAGCGACCTCACTCGTATCGACTGACTCTGCAGGCATCGCCTCTGCTCCATCCGCATTTTGCACTTCCGCGACGCGTGAATGCTCCTCGCGTCGCGAGAGCAGAATGAGCAGCGCCATGCCGGCGAGCAACAACATATCGGCAACATTAAAGACCCACGGAAACAACTCCGTGCTTCCTCCCGGCCAGTGAAATCCGAATGGGAGATTGCGCCTCGGAAAGATGTACAGGAAATCGCGAACTGCCCCAAAGGTCACGCGGTCATACAGATTGCCAAGCCCGCCCGCGAGAATCAAACCAATCGCGATGTGCGCCCACGTCGCCCGCCCCCTCGTCCACCAGCCAAAGATGAAGACTCCGGCTGCGATTGCGGTCAGGGTGAAGGCGACAAAGATCCCCCTCGCGTTCTGCCCGATTCCAAAGACCGCCCCGTGATTGATCACCAAATGAAAGTCGAGCAAGTCAGGAGATATTGCGCGAACGCCACCATGCCACGGGATCCGAAAAGAAGGATCTGCTACCACTTCTCGCGGCGCGAGCACAATCGGATTCTCAGCGACCTGACGAAACGCTTCAGACTTGGTCCAAAGATCGACTCCAAGCGCAACGCCCCACACAACCACCAGCACGATCCAAGCACGCGGTGATTTCCAAGCGGGATCCTCTCGAATCACACCCGTCCCCGAGTGCGTTCAGCAGTTCGCTCCGCTTCCACTGTGTATTTGGCCCAAGGCTTCGCATCGAGGCGTCCCTTTGGAATCGGCTTGCCGCTCATCAGACAGAGCCCATACGTCCGATCCTTGATTCGACCGAGCGCGTCATCGACCTCGACCACGAGACGTCGATCCAGTTGCGCGAATTCGAGTGCAAAGTCCTGCTCGAATGTGTCGGTCCCAATGTCTGCCATATGCAGCGGCATGGTCGAGAGATTTCCATCGTTGCTCTTGAGTGCTTCTTTCTCAGTCAGTTCGACTCGTCCAACGAGATCTCGCCGAACCTTCAAGAGCATCGCGTGGTATCGCTCAAGATCTCGGTCGGACAACTTCGTTCGACCGAGTTTGATCGTTCCCCCACCACCTTCCTGATCATCCGGCAGACCCTTGCCGACTTTCGGCGCAGCCTTTTTCTTCGGAATCTTGATGCCCTTCATCGAGATCACCCGAACTCGGCGACCATTGATCATCACGAACCCATGCGGTGTCTTCTGCGAAGTTGCCACCTGCGCGGCCGCCGCTGCAACGGTCACCGCGTTTGCAAAGTCGATCTTCTTCTTTGGTTCCTTCGACCGATCGGTCGCCCGTACTGGCTTGGCCTTCATGCGAGGCTTCGCGATGACCGGAGGTGGTGCCCCCTTCGAACGCTTCGGTGGTGGTGGAGGTTCACCGACGATGCTCTTCGGCATCACATAGACAAGCTTCGGAGGCGGCAGCTTGGTCAGCTGAGGAGCTGTTGGCGGCGGCTGTTTCTTACCGACAATCGTCGGCATGGGCGCTGCTTTTTTCTGCTTGGTCGCGGCCTCGGCCTTTTTCGCCTTCGCCTTTTCAATCAGGGTCATTTTCTTTTTCGACGGCATAACTCCCTTTCAGTGGTGCACCAACTGTCCGAGTTCGTCCTGATTCAACGCCAACATCCCGTGGCAGGCGATTCGAATCAGCGACGGAAACGGCGCATTTTACCCACATTTGCTGCGGAGTCAATCCCAAAGAGGAATGGACGGTTTCTGGGAAGCCGCAGTGAACGACCTCACACTGACTACCGCGAGCGATTTTGACCGATCGTCCGGTACTTCTCGTACCGCTGACGGACCAGGGTGTCCGCGTCGAGCCGCGTCAATTCGCCCAATTGCGCGACAATCCAAGACTGCAGAGTTGCGGCAGTTGCCTTGGGGTTGCGATGTGCGCCGCCGATCGGTTCCGGAATGACCGCATCGATAAGGCGATTCGACAGGTTTTCCTTCGCGGTCAGAGCGAGTGCCTTTGCCGCAAGTGGATTGGTGCGCTCGTTCGACTCCTTCCACAGGATTGCAGCGCAGCCTTCCGGAGAAATGACCGAATACCACGCGTATTCCAGCATGGCAACCCGGTCCGCGACTGCAATCCCAAGCGCTCCACCTGACCCGCCTTCCCCAATGACAACCGCGACGATCGGTGTCCGCAGCCGGCTCATTTCCCGCAAATTGACCGCAATCGCTTCGGCTTGCCCCCGCTGTTCGCTATCTATTCCGGGATAGGCGCCTGGGGTATCAACAAGAGTCACGATTGGCAATTTGAACTTTTCAGCCAACTTCATCTTGAGGAGCGCCTTGCGATAGCCCTCCGGATTGGCGCATCCAAATCTGCACGAAATGCGCTCGGGGGTCGTCCTTCCCTTCTGATGCCCGACGAGGAGCACCTTCCATGGGCCTATTCGGGTGAACCCCGTGACCATGGCAGGGTCATCTCCAAATCGGCGATCTCCATGTAACTGGCAGAAGTCGCGGCACATGAGATCGACATAGTCCAAAGTCTGTGGGCGTGCGGGATGCCGAGCGACTCGGACAGTCTGCCAAGGGGAAAGCGTCGAATAGGTCTTTGAAAGGATTGTCTCACGGGTCGCGTAGAGGGTCGCGAGTTCGTCTGCCGGAGCCTCACCATCGGCACCCGACTCCAACGCGGAGATCTGCCTCTCGATCTCAGCCACTGGTTGCTCGAAGTCGAGCATCGCAACGCTTCCTGAACTTGCCTTTGACATGGTGCAAATCTTACCAGTCGTGATATTGTGCGTTCATGTCTGACACTCTCGCTGTCGTGGGTTTCGGCAGCATGGGTACCGCGCTTGTGGCGGGGACCATTCGCGCCAATCTCGTACCGCCACAATCCATTCTGGTTGTCGACCCTGACCCACTCGCCCAGGAACGAGCTCGTGCGCTCGGTTGCAACGTCTCGTCCAATCCTTCTGCAGTCGCAGACTCGCCTTGGATTGCGCTGGCCATCAAACCGCAATCGCTCCCCGAACTCGAAGTGACTCTCGGAACGCTGCGCTCGAACGCGCTGGTCGTTTCGGTCATGGCAGGAGTCTCAATCGCTCGCTTGCAGGAAGTGCTCGGACCGAAAGCTCGTTGCGTTCGCTGCATGCCCAATGTCGCGGCGCAACTCGGTCTTGCCGTCACCGCCTTTCACTGCGCGCCCGAGTGTTCAGAAGCAGATCGGGCGCTCGTGATCCGCTTGCTCGGTTCGATCGGCACGACTGCGGAGATCCCAGAACACATGTTCGATGCAGCGACGGCGACCAGTGGATCTGGACCGGCGTACCTCTTCCTGCTTGCCGAATCGATGGTCGAAAGCGCCGTCCGACTTGGATTCGACCGACCAACCGCAGATCGACTCGTGCGGCAAGCTCTTCTCGGCGCAGCGACGCTGCTCGCTCGCGGCGATCGATCACCGTCCGACCTTCGCGGCATGGTGACGAGTCAAGGAGGGACGACGAGTGCTGCGATGGCCGTCTTCGAATCACATGGATTCCGATCGATGATGCACGATGCACTTCGCGCGGCTCGCGATCGCGGGCGAGACCTCAGTGCGGCTGCCGCGCGACAGGTTCCGCTCCCGTCGGGCGTTGGTCAATCAAAGTGACTCCCACGGATCCGAGTTCGCCAACCGCAGGCGAATGGGCGGTTGAACTCGCCAACGTTCGAAAGACTTACTCGCGAAAAACTCGGGCGCTTCAGGGGGTAGCCCTTCAAGTACGCCCGGGAGAGATCTTCGGATTGCTCGGTCCCAACGGCGCGGGCAAGAGCACACTC
>CAYHHO010000034.1:0-26689 GCA_964356445.1 uncultured Singulisphaera sp.
GCACGCCGCATCGAAATGCCGACCGCAAGCATCGCAACGAGTTCGCGACTGCGGTGCATCGCAGAGGTCGTGAAGCCCATCGCCCCGAGTGCGACCAGCGGCATCATGTACTGAAAAAACTGAAAGACGCGCGGCCCATAGAACTGCACGATGAGCTGGGCAATCCCAAATGCGCTTGCTCCGCGCGGCGCCCCGGCCTGCGCGGTCGCAATTGTGGCAGCGCTCGTCGTGAAATACTCCCACTGGATCAGGATGTCGATGGAAATGGCAAAAACGAAAAGCAGCGAGAACAGCAGGAAGAAGTTCCCGAGAAACCGAAGGATGATAAATCGTGCGAGTATGCCCATCAAGATCGGTGCCTCAAGCCAGCGCTAGCGACGCGCCATCACCCTCCCAGCCGCAATGATCGCCCCCAGCAGCAAAAGGTTGCCCGCCCACATCACCAGTAAGCCAGTGCCAACCTCTGACGATCGCAGGATCGACTGCCCAGACGCGATGAGCAGCACATTCGCAATCGCTGGGAGGAACGCCAATAGATAGATGGTCAACGGCAGACTGTTCCGTTTCCAGATCGCGAGGACGCCGCCGAGCACCAACATCAGCAAGACGCTGAAGGGCTGCGCAAAGCGCATCCAGACATGCGAGATCGCTTCGTAGTAGGTCGATTGAATCGCACCTTCCATCCGCGCCACGGAACCTTTCGCGGCAGCTGCGAACGCATCGAGTGGCGGGAGGGTGCGCTGCGAAAGCGACTTTGCCTCATCAAGCAAAGAAGGAGGCGCGAGCGCCTCGCCACCGGGCGCGACAGTCAACCCCCCGATCCGAGCGGGCCAGTTGACCTCCCGCTCGCCATCCGCCGTGAGACTCCTCGCCCGTGGATCGATCAGGGTCAGATCGACGCGGTGCTCACCCAACGATCCGTCGCCAGCAGAACCCCCAGTTCCATCCATCCCAAGCGAATCGGAAGTCGCCGAGAGCGATGCCGCTGTGGCTGACGCTTCGCGTACCCCGACCCCCTGCACTGACTCCACGACGGTCAGCCGCTTCGCAGGCGGGCGCGGGAGAAGCCCAGTGCCTCCGAGCATCGCGTCGCGAACCTCGTACGTGCGACCTGACTCGACACCAAGGAGAGATCCACGCCCAGATTGATCGACTTGTTTGCCAAGCCGATCGATGAGAATTCCAGGCGCCAAAGCCGCAGCGAGGCGCTCTTCTTCCATGGCGACGAGCGCACCCTTCGAAGGGTCTTGAACCACCTCAATCAATTCAGACCACGGCAAGTACTTGGGGCTCCGCTCCCATCCGCAGTCAATCACTGTTGGGGTCGGCTCGACCCGTGACAAGAATGCGACGGTCGCTTCTCCTGGTCGAAGGATCGTCGCATCCCGAAATGCGACTTTGATCACGAGGTTGCTATCGATGGAGTAGAGATCCGCTGACCCACTTCGCGCTACGAATTCGCTACCGAGCCGACCAGAACCGTCCAGTTCGATCGCTGCGACGCCTTCCATTCTGACGCGCTGAAGTGAAGGGCCGTCCGAGGCCTCTTCCATCGAGATACGGTCGGCGTAGATGAGAAAATTCCCTGATCGAAACGCCTCTCCCGAACGGATCGTGCTGACAAAGACTTGCGCGGCATCATGGGTGATCACATCGCTCATGAGCCCCAAGAACCGAGGAATTGCCGACTGAACCAGCACAAACATGAAGAGGGTCAGTACAAGGCCGAGTGCAATCTGCGGCAGCAGGATCACCTTGTATGAGATTCCACTGGCCGACATCGCCTGAATCTCGTTGTCCGATGCGAATCGGTGGGTCACGATGGTTGCCGCGAACCCAGCAGAGAACGGCAGCGCGTACTGCAGCATTGGCACCATCGCCAACAGGATGTACTTGAGAATTCCACCTGGCCCGAGGAGGTTGCCAGCGAGGGGCTTGATCACCGCGCCGAAGGCGACCACGACCACGATCACGGCGGTCGTCAGCAGGAGGACCTTGCCGAGTTCAACGACAAAGTGTCGCAGGAGGATCCAGGGCATCACGAGCAGAACCCGCGCTAGCGGAGTCCGTACTCCCTGAGTTTGCGATAGAGCGTGCGCTCGCCGATCCCAAGCAACTGCGCAGCCCGCTCTCGATTGCCTTCAGCGATTGCCAAGGTCTGGCGAATCGCCTCCTTTTCCAGTCGATCAAGACCGCAACCGGCAAGGCTGCCAATCTCGATCGCACCGTCATCGCCGTCCGCGGTGTGAATCTCAGGGGGAACATCTCGAACATCGAGTGTCCCCTCCGAACTCCCCACCATCATTCGATGAACGACATTCATGAGTTCGCGGACGTTTCCAGGCCAGTGAAACCCGACAAGCCGCATCATTGCTGGCTCTGTCATTGTCGGCATCGGTCGATCGAGTTCCCGCGCGAAGCGCCCCATCGCGTGACGGACGAGCAGTGGAATGTCCTCGCGCCGCTGCCGAAGCGGCGGAATGGCGATCTCCACTCCGCGCAATCGGTAGTACAAGTCTTCGCGGAACTGCCCCTGCTTGATCATCGCCGCCAAGTCTCGATTGGTCGCGCTGACAAAACGGACATCGACGGTGCGAGCGTCGTTCGAGCCGAGCCTGACGATCTCCCCCTTCTCGAGCACGCGGAGCAACTTGGGCTGCATCGAGAGCGGCGTGTCGCCGATTTCGTCAAGGAAGACGGTGCCACGGTCGCCATACTCAAAGATGCCCTCGCGGTCGCGGTCTGCGCCTGTGTATGCGCCCCGCACATGCCCAAAGAGTTGGTCTTCAAGGAGACTCTCCGCTTGCCCGGCTGCATTGAAGGGAACAAATCGCCTTTCCTTGCGCTTCGAATGCAGGTGGATGGCGTTGGCAACGAGTTCTTTTCCGGTACCGCTCTCGCCCGAAATGAGCACCGGAATATTGCTCGGAGCGACCTTGCGAATGGAGGCGATGACTTGCCGAATCGCCGCTGAATCGCCAATAATCCCTTCAAAGCCATAGGCCGCGTCCACGGCACCCTTGAGCCGCTCGTTTTGATGGCGAAGGAGCACGGATTCTGCAGCCCGTTGGACGAGATTCCGAAAGACCACCAGATCGAGTGGCTTGACGATGAAGTCGTACGCCCCTCCACGGAGCGCCTCCTTCGCGGTCGGGATATCGCCGTGGGCTGTCACCATAATGGTCGCTGCATCGGGATGGACCTGCCGAACGAGTTCGAGCACTTCCATTCCTGCGCGGGGGGTCTCCATCACGAGGTCCGTGATGACGACATCGAAATTGCCATGCCGAATCTCGACCTCGGCCGCCTGCCGCCCGTTGACAATCGTGCAGATATGCCCAGGTTTGTGGAGTGCTTCGGCCATCGTCTGCGCATGATCCGGTTCGTCATCAACGATGAGAATCTGGGCGCGGACGACCTCCTTGACGTCTGGCTGATCGACGGGCATGGTGCTCAGAGTGTACGGCTCGATCTCCCGATTCGGGGAATGCACCAATGTGACGAAGCGATGCTCTTGCCGAGGATTTCCAAGCCACAGAATGCTTTGTGCCGATACATTTTCATACCTATGAACGCAAGCAAGGATGCTGCAGTCTTTGGCGGTCGCCGCGTCCACTTCATCGGGATCGGAGGGTGCGGCATGAGCGGCCTCGCCCTGATGATGCAGTCGCGCGGAGCAGTTGTGAGTGGCAGCGACCAAACCGCCAGCGAGACGACCGAAGCACTCCAGAAGGCCGGGATTGAGATCGCGATCGGAGCAACCTCGGCCAAGGTGAACGCCAAAGCCGACCTCGTCGTGCACTCCGCGGCCATCCTCGGCGATCACCCAGAGCTGCTCGCGATGCAGGAGCAGGGAATCGCATCCATGACTTATGCAGAGGCACTCGGATGGGCACAGTCCGGGCGCACGGCTGTGTCGATTGCGGGCACTCACGGCAAGAGCACGACAACGGCGCTCTTGGGGCACATTCTCACCGAAGCTGGGCTCGACCCATCTGTGATCGTTGGCGCCATCTGCCCGCAACTGAATGGTGGAACGCGGACCGGCGGAGCAACGATTCCGCTCGGCGCTCTGAAGGGAGCACCCGGGATATTTCTCGCCGAGGCGTGCGAGTTCAAGCGCTCCTTCCACAATCACCAACCGACCCTCGCGCTGATCAACAATGTCGAGGAGGACCATCTCGATGTTTACGGATCGCTCGATGAAATCGTGAAGGCGTTTCGAGTGTTCGCGGGACGACTGCCCTGCGAATCTGCCGGTGGGCGACTGCTCATCGCACACGATGGCGCGCATCGGCGCGCGGTTGCGAGTGGACTCGCCTGCGCTGTCAGCACGTTTGGATGGTCGCCCACATCGGACTACAGGGTCGAGTACGACCCGACCACGAACGCGACCATCCTCTGGCACGGCAATGAGATTCTCATTTCGTGGACTGGACGACTCGTGGGTGAGCACAACGCGCTCAACTCTGCGGCGGCTGCGATTCTGGCGACTTGGCTCGGAGCACCGACTGAGTCGATCCAAAGGTCCATCGAGAATTTCGAGGGAGTCGAGCGGCGAATGCAGGATCTCGGCGTCTGCACCACGCGCACAGGTGCGACCGTTCGGGTCTTCGATGATTACGGCCATCATCCGACTGAATGCGAACGGACCCTCACCGCCCTCCGAAATGCCCATAACCCAAGGCGAATCATCTGTGTTTTCCAACCTCACCAACACAGCCGCACCCGATTCCTCCTGGAACAATTCGCTCAGAGTTTCTCGCGCGCGGATCTTGTCATCGTTCCGCCCATTTACTTTGTGCGCGACAGTGAGATCGAACGGACGCTTGTGTCGAGCGCAGACCTTGTGTCGCGCTTGAACGCCCGAGGCACGCCCGCGCGCGCCATCGACGACTTCGGCGAAATCGGCGAGTTTCTCCATCGCACAGTGGAGGATGGAGACCTCATCGTTGTGATGGGTGCAGGTCCCGTTTGGCAGATCGGGCACGACTTCGTCAAGTCCCTTCGAAATCCAACACGCGATGGTGATTCCATTTGCGCATCGAATTCGGCTCCGTCACTGCATCCACGCGCCGCAGCCAGTCCGCTGGAGTAGGTCAGGCATGGCGACTCTCTCGAGATGCAAGGAGATCCTGTGGAGCGACCTCGATGTCGCCGTCACGCTCGATGCGCCCATTGGGGAACAGACTTGGTATGGCGCAGGCGGTCTCGCGGATGTGCTCATCTGCCCGAACTCGACTGACGCGCTTCGGTCACTCTGCACGCGCTGCGATCAAGAAGGGATTCGCGTACGAGTTCTTGGATCGGGCGCCAACCTACTTGTTGCTGATGACGGGATCGACGGGATCGTCGTCCAACTCACTCATCCGACCTTCTGCGCAGTCGACTGGCAAGACGGACCCACAACGCAGATGACACGAATTGGTGCAGGTGCAGATCTGATGAAACTCGTGCAGGAGTCGGCGCGGCGCGGGCTGGATGGACTCTCGCAGTTGGCGGGGATACCAGCGACCGTTGGTGGCGCTGTTCGCATGAATGCGGGCGGTACTTTCGGGCAGATCAGCGATTGCGTTCAGAGCATCGACTTCATCTCGCAGCGAGGCGAAGTCGTTCTATTGTCCTCTGCGGCGCTCGACTTCGGCTATCGGCGATGCGCCCTGCCAGACGGAATTGTTCTCGCCGCGAACTGCGCTCTGCAACCAGGCGATCCAGCCAAGATCCGTTCGCGAGTCAAGGAAGTCTTCGAGTACAAGAAGTCGACCCAGCCGATGGCAGAGAGGTCGGCTGGCTGCATGTTCAAGAACCCGACCGATACCGCCACGGGTATTCGCGGCAGCGCTGGGCGGCTGATCGATGAGGCGGGGCTGAAGGGCCGCACAATCGGCGGCGCCTATGTCAGCGACCGGCACGGAAATTTCATCGGCCTTCGCCCGGGCGGGCGCGCCTGCGATGTCATCGCCCTGTCAAATGATGTACAACAGCGTGTGCTCGAACGGACTGGAATTCGGCTCGAGCGTGAAGTTGTTGTGTGGTCCAAACGAGGCGAGGTGATATGAGCGAGATTCAAGTCTTGGTGTTGATGGGTGGTCCAGATGCAGAGCGCGAGATCAGCCTCAAGTCGGGCTCCATGATTGCGGCAGCGCTTCGGGAAAGCGGAAGATTCATCGTCCACGAACAGGTGATCGACCGCGTGACGAGCGCGCAACTTCGCCAGATGCCGGGCGATGTCATCTTCCCTGTCTTGCATGGACCCTTCGGCGAAGGCGGACCGCTCCAAGATGTCATGGAAGCGGATGGTCGCCCATACATCGGAAGTCGACCCCGCGCCGCGCGCATCGCGATGGACAAGATCACTGCAAAGTTGTTTGCACGGGCCGCTGGGATTCGAACGCCTCCTGCGCGCGTGCTCATCCCAGGTCAACCCTGCGAACTCGAAGCTCCCGTTGTCGTCAAGCCAATCGATGACGGTTCAAGCGTCGGCGTGCGGCGCTGCTTTGACGCAGCGTCGTTTGCTGCAGCGCGGACGGAACTGGAAGCAAAGCATCCACGCCTGATGGCTGAAAAGTTGATCGCGGGGCGCGAGATCACTGTCGGCATCCTCGAGCGCGATCTGCTTCCAACGATTGAGGTCATCACGCCCACGGACTTCTACGACTTCAGTGCGAAGTATGAACGCGCGGATACGCAGTACATCCTTGACCCAGTTCTTACTCCTGACGTCAAAGAAGAGATCACGCATGCGGCGCGCACGATTTACGAGCGAATCGGTTGCCGCGATCTTGCTCGGGTCGACTTCATGGTCGATGGCGACGGCGCGTGGTTTCTCGAGATCAATTCGATGCCTGGAATGACCGACCATTCACTCGTTCCCAAAGCAGCCGCGCATGCAGGAATCTCGTTTTCAGCGATGTGCGCGCGCCTTGTCGATCGATCGCTCGCCCGAATGAAGGGGCTGCACAGATCTGCGCGCCAGGGAACCCCTGGACATTCGAATGCGGCCTCTGGAGAGGGCGTCGAGCAAGGTGCCGAGGTAACGAGCGATGCCTCCGCAGGAGCACCGACAGCAACCATGACCCACGATTCGCCCGACCAACAGGAGTCGCAATCGACCGAGGCCGAATCGAATGGATGAACGCACGAAGAGCATGCTGACGTGGGTTGGTTCCGGTACTGCGTTGGCTGTCCTCGCTGCGGTGACCTTCGGCTGGTCGATCCCGTCGCTGCGCCGTAGCGCACAAGCCGAATCCGGCCAGCGCATCGAAGTGTCGTTTCTCGATGCGCCCCACTGGATGACCCCCGCTGACCTTGCGCCACTTCAGGATCTCGTCGCACGCGAAGCGGGCAACTCGGCATATGACCGAGATGGACTGGCTCGCGCGCAGGTTGCTCTTGGCTCCACCGGTTGGTTTGAGGAAGTACGACAAGTCCGTCGACTCCATTCCAGCGCGATTGAGGTTGACGCGCTCTTTGCAGATCCAATCGCGGTTGTCGTCGACGGCGACGGTGAGCACCTGCTCGATAGTCAGGCACGGCTGCTCCCGCGCACTTACGCGATCGGCACCGCCCCAAACATCACGAGAATCCTCGGCGTTTCTCAGAAGCGACCAGAGCGACCAGGGCAAACTTGGGAGGGGGCTGATCTCGTCGCTGGAGTCGAGATGGCAAGACTCGTGTCCACCCAGCGCTGGCGCAATCAGGTCGCCGCGGTTGACGTTGGCGAGTTTCGAACGCGCCAGACTCTCTCGTTGGTCACGACGGGACAGTGTCGACTGGTCTGGGGACGAGCACCTGGCAACGAGTCATCCGCCGAAGTCCCAGCCGCGCAGAAACTGCGGTACCTCGATCTCTTGAGCAATCAATATGGCAGGATCGATGGCGCAGGTCCGCAGTCCATCGATCTCTCTGTCGATTATGTCGGGAGCCATTGAACCGCCGAGGGGGTTGGTCCTCGCGGCAGGCGCGTGGGTCGTGGCAGCCGCAGTTCTGTCGTTTGGCGTTCAACTGCCGCTGCAGGTCACTCCAGCAAGCCTGACGCCAGCGATACGAATGTTTCTGGCAACTTGTAGTGCGGGCATGCTCATCGCTTGGCCGCTGCTGCGATTGAGCCAAACACCAGTGGATCGTCCGGTCTTGCGGGCTCTGATCGACGCGATCACGCTCGCATGTCTG
The DNA here is from genome assembly GCA_964356445.1 of uncultured Singulisphaera sp. Classification (GTDB taxonomy): domain Bacteria; phylum Planctomycetota; class Phycisphaerae; order Phycisphaerales; family SM1A02; genus F1-60-MAGs104. Next base: position 8,173 of record CAYHHO010000034.1, read on the forward strand.
TTTCAAGTGCTCATCTGGCCACTCCGATTGGCGACTCCGTGGCCACTCGAACGCACGGTCCTGATCGACTTGTCAGTGCTCGGGCAACTCGGGGCGGTGTTCGGCATCGTGGCAGCTGGAACAGCCTTTCGCCATTCGATCGTGCGCGCTGCTGCGATGTCTGCGTCTATTGTGATCGCGCTCGGGCTCGAACTCCCGATGGCTGCAATGGGATCCCCTCTCGATCCCGCCCGCGCAGATGTACTTTCGGGAATTGCAGGATTGCTCGAGTTGATGGAAGCGCAGAGTTCGACTCCAACCGAAACGGATTGGTCACAGGTCAGGTCGAGTGCGACATGGGAACTTTGGATCGGCCTCATCGGACTTGTGGTCGGTTGGGCAATCGCGGCTCGCAGCCCCGGCAGGGCGAGTCGTGTTGCGACGATGCGCCCGAAGGGATAGCGTAGGGCTGCACTCCATGGAATTCGTCACCAAAACCGACAAAGAGAAACTCGAGAGGCTCCTCAGTGAGTTTCATGCGCTGGATCGCACCCTCACCGAGCGCATCGCCGAGGCACGCGGCCATGGCGACCTTCGAGAGAATTCCGACTATCACGCCGCTCGTGAAGACAAGTCGATGAACAATCTGAAGATCCGCGAACTCGAGATCCGACTGAAGTCAGTTCAAGTCATTACCGAAGGGGAAATGCCCAGCGACATGGTGTTTCTCGGCGCAATCGTTCGGATTCGAGACGAGCAATCCGGGACGCTCGAAACATACAAGATTGTCAGCAGCTTGGGCGAAGGTGGCGCGACCGAACATCGGGAAGTGACGACCACCAGCCCCATCGGCGATGCGCTCATGAAACTTCGAATCGGCGAAACGGTTCGAGTCAACCTGCCGCGAGGCGAGCGCCGACTGACCGTGATCGAGATTTTGACTTGAAGTTTTTGCATTGAGCGTGGTTGCGATGATGCTGGTCGCATTGGCATCCCCCGCCCCGCTCGCGCAGTTTGATGTTTTCATTCCATCGCGTTGGACCGAGGGAACTTCAGGATCGTTGGTGATCCTCGGGGCGGAGTTTCTGATGCGGCTCCTGTTGGCTTGCGTCGTCATCGTGCGCAAGGGGTCGCGACCAACGGTTGCGACGGCGTGGGTCCTTGTCGTCGTCGCATTTCCCTTGGTTGGAATTCTCGCCTACTTGCTGATCGGAGAATCCAAACTCGGTGCGAAACGCCGTGCACTCCACAGGATGATCCTGACGCGCTTTGACAGACCCGAGTTTCACAAGCACGACGATCCGCGCGCTCACGAGTTCCGGCTCGATCCAACCGACATCCAGATCGCCCACATCGCACAGCGTGTGAGCCACTCGCCTCCGATCGGGGGAAACCACGCCCAACTCTTTGGGGACTCGACGCAGGCCGTCGATCAGATGACCGGCGATATAGATCGAGCCACCGCGACCGTTCATCTGACCACCTATATCTGGCTCGACGATCGAGTCGGTTCACAGATCGCGAACGCGTTGATCGCGGCGAGCAGGCGCGGAGTTGCGTGTCGAGTTCTCGTGGACGGCCAGGGCTCCGCTCGCTTCTTGCGCAGCAATCTCTGCGCCACAATGCGCGCGGGGGGCGTGCAAGTGGTCGCTGCGCTGCCAACGCACATCTGGCGCGCTCTCTTTCACCGGATCGATGTTCGAAATCACCGCAAGACGATGATCGTCGACGGGAAAATCGGATGGGTCGGCAGCATGAACATCGCTGCCGCAGAATTTGCAGTTCAAGCCAAGTACGCACCGTGGGTGGACTGCGCTGTCCGCCTACATGGTCCTGCCGTGCGCGAATTGCAACTCATCTTTGCTGAGGACTGGTACCTCGACACGAATGAGTCGCTCGAGGAACTCCTTTGCTACATGCCCGAGTATCAGGAAGCGGGACTCCCAGCGCAGATCATGGCGTCTGGGCCCAACTTCAACAACACTGCTGTGCGATCGCTCCTGATTGCCGCAATTCAACTCGCGCGCAAGGAGATCATCCTCACGACCCCCTACTTCGTGCCAGACTCGGACACGTTTAGCGCAATGTGTGTTGCCGCGCAGCGTGGTGTCGAGGTGCACCTTGTCGTCCCCCAACACAACAACAGTTGGATCGTCGGGCTGGCCAGTCGAGCGCGATACGAAGCGCTCCTGAGTTCTGGGATTCGAATTCACGAGTTCAAGAACGGCCTCCTGCACGCAAAGACGGTCTGCGTTGACCAACTCTTTTCAATCGTGACCTCGAGCAACTTGGATCGGCGAAGTTTCGAGATCAACTTCGAAGCGAGCGCGATCATGTTCGACGACGGATTCGCCAAGGAAGTCCGCGCGCTTCAACTGGGCTACATCGAACAAAGTGTTGAAATCACACCCGAAACTTGGGGTCAACAGCCCTTTCGAAGACGCCTCGCGCAGAATGCGGCAGCGCTGATTTCGCCGCTGATCTAGCGCGAATCGCGCACGGACCTCACTTGTCGGATTGCACCGCAGCGGGCGTGCGCTGCGGCGCGCTCAGTACTGTTCGCATGCCACGCTTGACGACCGCTGTTGACTGTTCGCCCGTGGGCCAACTCACGGTGATCGTGATCGGCAACTGCGCCGCGCCATCGACGCTTGGTGCAGCGAGTCCAAAGTGCGTCTCTGGCGGTGCATTCGACTGAAACGGACCTCCCCCAATGAGCCAGCGGGTCTGCGTCTTTCCCGCGAGGGTCAGGTCAATCCTGGCGCCGACGGCGTGGCGGTTTCCTGGATGCATGGGATCATCCAGCGCGATGATGACCCAGTCGTCCCTTGCATCGTGCAAGTTCTTCAAGACCTGAACGGGCTCATTGAGCCCAGTCACGACCGCATCCTGATCTCCATCGCCGTCAAGATCGGCAACGACAGTCGATCGCCCCCGGCGCGCATCCGCAAGCCACGGCTGCGACGAATCCTTCAACTCTGAAAACCGACCCCCCTCTCGCGTCAGTACCAGGGGCGGTTGCTCGTAGTCGCTGTTCATCGAAGCGCGCGTCGCCTGCGGATAGACGTGCCCGTTCACGATGAAGAGGTCCTCGTCGCCGTCGTGATCAAGGTCTACGAACGCTGCTCCCCACCCACAGAGCGTTCGGGAAGGGATGCCGACACCGAACTGCGCGGTTCGATCGTCGAAAAACCCATCTTTTCTCGAGACAAACAGCGTGTTTGTGTCATCGCTGAAGACCGTCGTCAAGAGATCTGGGAGCCGATCATCGTTCACATCCGACACAGCGATTCCCATCGTGGCCTGCTGGGCGCCTTCGATATTGGTCGCAACTCCCGCGCGCGTTGCAATCTCTTCGAACTTGAAATGGCCAAGGTTCTTGAAGAGAAAATTGTCGCGGGAGTCGTTGCCTACAAAGATGTCCGGACGCCCATCTTGGGTCAGGTCGAGTATCGCCACGTTGAGTCCGTAACTCGCGGCAGGTGTACGAATCCCAGACGACTCGCTTCGATCTGCGAACGTGCCATTGCCGAGATTCTCAAAGAGCAGGTCGGGCTGCGCGACGAGTCCGCGTGGTCCATTGATGACTTCCATCCCGCGAAAGTGCGCGGGAGGGATCGGCTTCGATGGATCGCACTCGACATAGTTGGTGACGTACAGGTCGAGGTCGCCGTCGCCGTCGAGATCCGCAAAGGCAGCCGAGGTTCCCCACGACGATTCACGTCCGACTCCTGCCGATTGAGTGACGTCGACGAAGCGACCGCCCCCGAGGTTTCGAAAGAGTCGATCAGGTCCCGCGCAGGCGACGTAGATGTCGTCCAGCCCATCCGCGTCGTAGTCGCCGACCGTGCAGCCGAAACTCCATGCACGATGGTTGATGCCGCTCGATGCCGTGACATCCCGAAACACCATCCCCCCGACGTTTTCGTAGAGGCGAGCGCCCGGTCCAATGGTCGGTTGATCGAGCGTTGCCCCGTTTGGGAAAAACAGGTCGAAATCCCCGTCGTTTTCGATGTCAATGACGACAACCCCGCCCCCCTTCACTTCGAGGATCTGCGTGCTGGGATTCGCGCCCGACGTCGTGACAAAATCAATCCCGCTCTGAGGGGTGATGTCCTGAAGTTGAATCGACGCCCGTGGAGTTCTCCCGTCGCGTGAGGGAAGGAGGGGATCCTGTGAAGCAAGTGGCTCACTTGACGCAAGCGCCGTCAACAGGCAAGCGAGTTGAAGGCCAATCGAGCAAGTCACGGTACGACGTCCGTCGGCGTGCTGCGTCCGACCCGCGCCATCGCTGCCTGCTGGCTCTTGCGGGCGCGGTCTGCATCTGCGGGGCGACCCTCGCTGTCGTAGAGCCGAGCAATCTTTCCCCAGATCTCGTAGTGATCTGGGAAGAGTGCGAGCGCCTCTTCATAGAGTGAAATCGCAGCGCTTGGATTCTCCCGTCGGACTTCGAGGTCTCCCAGCCTCGCGACAACTTTCGCTCGTTCTCTATTCCTCGCAGGATCGGTGCCGATCAACTCCATTGCACGCTCGAGCGCCACCGCAGCATCCGAGGTGCGATCCTCATCGAGAGCGATGATCGCGAGACCGTAGTAGGAATCGTCAGCAGTCGGGACCGCACGCACATGACTTTGAAATGCTCGCTTCGATGCGTCGAGGTCGCCCAAGTAGTAGCACGCCCAACCCAGAAAATGCTCCACCTGCTTGCGACCGGAAAAGTCCTGCTGGCGCGCAAGGCTTGACTCCAGCAGAGGGCGAGCCTGCCCGTACTGCTTCTGCTTGAGCATCGCTACTCCAAGCAGAAACTCCGCGCGAGCGCAGTCGGGGCTCTCCTTGAGGATCGCGCGCAGCACGATCTCTGCGTCAATGAACTGCCCAGAGGTCAACAACTGCACAGCAATCGAGAGATTCTGGTGCGAGACAGGTGCCCGAAGCAATGGTTGTTCGGCGATTTGAGGCTGCACGACCGGACCAATTTCAGCTGGAATCTCCGAATATTGAGCCGTTTCTGTGGCAATCTCGCCGTTCTTCTTTGCGTTCGCAGAGGGATTCTCGCACCCGTTCGATGCCGCGCAGATCGCCACCGCCACCAAAGTAAAGCCAAAACCTTGATTCATTTCTATTCGATGCATCGGTTCGATCCTATTCGCCGAATGAAAGTGGCAAGTGGCATTTTCGGGGCTAGATTGTGGGTAACACTGCCCACGTTGGGTTGGTTCCTCTGGCTTGGTTCCTGAATGGTTTTCGTCGATAGTGCACGAGAATCGCGTCGGAAGTTTCACTGACCGTGATGCCGTTTTGGTCTGGTTCGTTTTGTCTTCAATGTGGAACACGAGAAAAACATGAAAATCAGTCCATTTGAGTTCGTCACTCTCGCCTGTGTGGTCGCATGTGTTTCCCAGTCCACGCGCGCCGGCGACGTCGGGCTTCAGCCTCGGATGGGTGCCCCGCTCGCTGGATTGAGCGTAGGCCAACTCGAGCGCTTCGCGATCGGAAAGGCGCTTTACAGCATGCCGATTCCAATCGAAGACGGGCTAGGACCGATCTTCAACAAGAGCAATTGCGGGTCATGTCACGCGAGTCCACTCGGGGGCTGGGGAGCGATTTCCGTCACTCGTTTCGGGATGGAGAAGAAGGGCGCGTTTGTGCTCTATCCGGGAGAGACGCAGTCGCTTGCACAGGCTCTTGCCAACAGTTCATTCTGCGCCGAAATCGTTCCAGCGGATGCGACCATTGTCCGCACTCGCCAGACAAACAGTTCGATGGCCTTCGGACTCGTCGAAGCGATTCCTGATTCGCAGATTTCAGCACACGCCGACGATGCCGATGCGAATGGAGACGGTGTCAGCGGACGAGTCCATTGGGTGGCGCCCCTTGAAGCGCCAATGGGCAGCCCACTTCGCGCGGGTCGTTTCGGATGGAAGGCTCAAGTGGCGACGGTGCTCACATTCTCATCCGACGCTGCTCGAAACGAAATGGGATTCACCAATCGCTTCTCGCCATCGGAGAACCCGCCCAATGGCGATTTCGCAAGACTGACCCTCTGCGATGAAGTCTCTGATCCGGAAGATGTCACAGACGCACAGGGGTTCGCTTTCATCGACCGCGTCACGGATTTCCAGCGGTTCCTAGCGCCGCCACCGCAAACACCTCGTTCAGGCATGGACGGCGAAGCGCTCTTCAATCAAGTCGGCTGCGCGAAGTGCCATGTTGCGGAGTTCACGACGTCAGCCGATGCTTCACTCGAAGATTCGATACGTGGCAAGGCGATTCGTCCCTACTGCGACTTCCTCCTGCATGACATGGGACTTCTCGCCGACGGAATCAGCGACGGAAATGCTGGCGAAGCAGAGATGCGAACTCCGACCCTCTGGGGAGTGCGTCGGCGAGATCCGATGTTGCATAATGGCGCCGCTGCTGGTGGTGTGTTTTCCGTTCGCGTCACGAGCGCCATCGCAGCGCACGGTCCATTCGGCGAAGCTGCCGCCAGTGCAGCTTCATTTGATGCGCTCTCTTCGGTCGACAAGGCGAAACTCATCAAGTTCTTGGATTCGCTTGGTCGCGCAGAGTTCGATTTCGACGGAGACAACATCATCGACATCCTCGACTTCTTTGCGCTGCGAACGTGCATCGCGCAAGGCGCAACGAACCCCAACGATGACTGTGCGATCGCAGATGTCGATCAGAATGGAATCGTCAACGCCGCAGACGTCGATCTGTTCGTTCAGGCATTCGACGGTGACATCCTCGATTGCAACAACAACGGTTCTCCAGATCTCAAGGACATTGCACTTGGAGTCAGCGTTGACGCCAATGACGACGGCGTGCCGGATGAGTGCTTGGCGTGCGCGCCAGACACCAACGGCGACAACGTGGTCGATGGCACAGACCTGACAGTCGTCCTCGCTGGATGGGGAGGCTCTGGTGCTGGAGATGTCAGCCACGATGGCACGGTCGACGGAATCGATCTTGCGATCGTGCTCGCTGGATGGGGTGCTTGCCCATGATGCCAGCGAACCCATCTGACGCTTCGACTATCCTCTTGTTGCGTCATTCATGAACTGCGCCTTTGTGCGCCGCGAATTTGAATTGCAGAACCCCGCTCCTCAATCTTCGAAAATACCTATGCGAATAACTCACATTGCACTCTTTGTGGTTTTGTCCAGCATCGCCGCCAATGGCGCGCACGCCCAGTGGGTGACGTACTCAAACCAGACTTCAACCCGCCTGGTCGCAGCCACCGCGTTGACGATCAATGACAACATCGAGAAAGACTTTGCGATGGCGGACTTCGACCACGACGGGGACACAGACCTCATCGTGATGCGCAAGTTCCCTGGATCGATCCAGTCCACCTGCACAGGCTGCGGATTCTTCCGCGACCTGTTGCTCATGAACGAGAATGGCGTCCTCACCGATCGGACGAGCCTGTACGGCACTGCCGCCGACGCGGCAGGCTCGCAGGGCATGTTCGATGAAGTCAACGACCGCGATGTCGAGGCGTTCGACGTCGACAACGACGGCTGGGTCGATCTCATCACAGCCACGACGATGTCGGACACAATCAACGCGATGCTCGGACAGCCGCGCGTCTATCGCAACCTTGGCAACAACGCGTCGGGCGTCTGGCAGGGATTCCGATTCGAAGATGGTCGTATTCCTGTGCTCTTCGCCAAGAACGGTTCGACTGCGAATCCACGATTGTGCGACCTTGCGGTGGCCGACTTCAACGGCGACGGGTTCGTAGACCTTTACTACGTCGACTATGACACGCCGGAGACAAGCGGCACCATCTGCATCGACATGAACAACGATGGCGATTCGACGGATGCAGGTGAATGCCAGCAATCTCCGGGCGAGACAGCATCCTTGGATTACGACAACAAGTTGCTCTACAACTGGGGGAATTCGGGAGGTCCTGGTCCTGGATACTTCTACGACACGACGACGACCAAGATGACTGCGACGCAGTTGGCAGCGGCGTTCGGAAACATGTGCATGGCTGGAGACTTCAACAGCGACGGGCTGCAGGATGTGATTCGGGTCAGCACGCTGACCGGCGGTCAGGATGTTGCAATTCTCACCAACAAGACGGGACCGACTGGGCCTGGGCAGACTTGGACGCTGAAGTCCGTCTACGGCGGACTCGCTCCCTACGGCATGAATGTCGCGGACCTCAATGGCGACGGCAAGTTGGACTTCGTCATCGCGGACGACGGCCAGGATCGGTACTGCCTCAATACTGGCAATGCCGCAGACGGCCAGCCGAATTTCTCTCTGAATGTGATCTCGGGATCGCCGAGCGAATTCGGAAACACCATTTCGATCGGCGATCTCAACCGAGATGGTCGCAACGACGTCATCGTCACCGATGTTGATTCGGACCTCGGGCCATTCTGCCCAAGTTCTGGACGCAGAACCAAGATCTACAAGAACACGGGAACGCCGACAGCGCTCCTTGTAGAAGACACAACAATTCTTCCAACGACGGACCTCTCCAACCTCTTCGACGTTGCCGTGTTCGACATTAACGGCGACCAATGGCTCGACTTGGTCACCGGTGGTTGCCAAGGAATGAAGGTTTGGATCAACCAGCCACCGGTCGCGCTTTCATTTGCATTCCCAAGTGGCAACCCAGCAACGATTCTCGCGGGACAAACCGCTGATGTTCCGGTGACGATTACAAGCGTGATCGGTTCGATCCTCCCCGGATCTGAGTTGTTGCACTACCGCATCAGCACGACCGCTTGGTCGACGACTCCGCTCATCTCGACGGGTACGACCGGTTCGTATCTCGCGAGGCTTCCAGCGACTGCATGCGGTCAACAATTGAATTACTACGTCTCTGCAGCCTCGACGAGCGCTGGCAATCCTGTTGTCAACGCGCCAGCGAGCGCGCCAGTTTCGTTCTATTCGCCTTCGACGATTACTGGCACAACCGTGCTGGTCGATGACACCTTTGAAGGGGCTACGACCGGCTGGGTTGCGAGCGCAGACGCGGCTCTCACGTCTGGCGGATGGCAAGTTGGAGATCCGATCGGCTCGACGGTTTCGGGAGCACCTGCAGAGCCCGCCGACGATCACACCACTGCGCCAGGCGTCAAGTGCTGGGTCACCCAGTTGAGCACGGCTGGACAGACAGCGGGTGCTCACGATGTCGATGGAGGCGCTGCATATCTGACCTCGCCCTCCTTCACGAACGGCGGCGGTGATGTCACGATTTCCTACTGGCGCTGGTACTTCTGCTCGTCAACGACGCAGCTCGATCCGTTCGAGTCGCAGATCTCGGTGGATGGTGGCGCATGGACGACGCTTGAGCGCGTGAATGCGAACACGACCGCATGGCAGCAGTTCTCTGCCAATCTCTCGACCATCGCCAACCCCAGCGGGCAGACCTTCCGACTGCGCTGGATGATTTCCGACTTGCTGACGGCGAGCACACTGGAGGCGGGTGTTGACGACCTCAAGATCACTCGCAATGACTGCGTGGTGTCGAACCCATGCCCGGCGGACGTCAATGGCGATCAAGTGGTCAATGGCACGGATCTCGCGGTCGTGCTCTCTGGCTGGGGCAGCGCAGGATCGTCAGACATCAACGGCGACGGCGTGACCGACGGAACCGACCTTGCCACGATCCTCGGCGGGTGGGGCAACTGTCCGTAAGCAACGATTTTTCAATCGACTTTCGCGAGTGTGCAACCGTGTGGATTCATCCACACGGTTGCTTTTTCATTTGGGCGCGATGATCTCAATCGATCGATCAACCCCCCCCACATCCACTTCTTGGATTTGACCATCTGGCCAGCGGACGGTGAGGCTGTCGACCTTGGCGGTCGTTCCCAACCCGAATGTGACAGCCAGTTCGCACTGCGTCAGATAGCTGCGCGTCTGGGACAGGGTTCGAATTTGCGTGAAGCCACCAGCGGTCAGTTCGACTCGTGACCCGATGACGTTTCGTTTTTGGTTCGATGGCTTCAACTCGACTCGCAGCCAGTGACCTCCGCTCGCTTGGTCATTTCGAAGGAGCGCGACCGGACCGCCAGTCTGCGTCATGACAAGATCGATGTCGCCGTCGAGATCGAGGTCAGCAGAGGCAAGTCCGCGCCCGACTCTGGGGGTGGCGAGATCCGCGATCGCGCCGACGTCAAGTTCGACAAAGCAGGGTGCGGATGAGCGAGTGTTTGCGAAGAGTTGCCCGCGCTGCGCGTACGACTGGGATGACTGGATCCGGCTGATTTCATTCTCGATGTGTCCGTTCGCCTGCGCAAGATCGAGATCGCCATCGAGATCGAAGTCTTCCAACACGAGGCCGAAGGTCAGCACGGGGCGAGTTGCCGCTGCGAGCCCTTCGAGAATGGCATCATCCGAGAACATCAGACGCTTGCCGCGCGAGATGTAGAGCGAGTCTGGCTCGTTGGCGAAGTTTCCGATAGCGATGGCGAGGTCGTCGGCTCCACTGCCAAGAAGCGGTCGGAGGTACCCACTGTCGATCCCCATGGCGCCTGTCGCTGCGCCGTTCTGGTCGAACGCGAGTCCAGACGCAGCGGCGCGCTCGGTGAAGTGCCCGGTGCCATCGTTGACGAAGAGACACTTGGGAACAGTGTCGTTGGCGACGACGACATCGATGTCGGCATCGCCGTCGGGGTCGACGAGCACGATTCCAAGCGCCTTGCCTGTCGCGTGCCCGAGCGAATTTCGCACAGAGAAACCGGCGGAAACCGTCGCGTCTTCGAAAGTGGTTGCGCCATCGCCGCGTCGACCGTTCCTCAGGAAGAGCACATCGTCTCCCTCGAATCCAGTAGGCGGTCCGTAGGCTCGTCCGAGCCCCGTCAGTCGAAAGTCAACCTTGCGATCGATCTCAGCGGACCACCGAACATAGTTGCCGATGATGAGATCGAGGTCGCCGTCGCGGTCGGCATCGAAGAATCCAGCCGAGGTGCCCCAGCGTGGGTGATCCGCGCGGGGATCTGCGTGCGTGGCTGCCGTGACATCGGCGAAACGAATGCGCTCGCCTTGCTGCGACTCATTTCGAAAGAGGCGATTCGCGCCGCAGCCAGTGACGAAGAGATCGACGCGCGCATCGCCGTCGTAGTCTCCCGCAGCAAGTCCCATCGCATAGATGTCCGTCTCGAGCCCGCAATCACCGATCCGCTCGAAGGACATCGCCGCGCCGCGTTCGCGAGGGGTCGTGTTTCGAAAGAGTTGCACACTTGAGACTCCAGGTTCGGGCGGCGAGGCGAAGGGTTCGCCCGTCCACTTCGTCCCAGTTGCAAAAACCACATCTTGGCGACCATCGGCGTCGACATCCACGATCGCAACCCCGCCAACAAGCGTTTCGGGCAGCAACTTGGCTCCCGTCGCTCCGTTCTCATGAGTGAAGACGAGCCCGCTCTGCACGGCGACGTCATGGAATGGAATTGCAAGTTGCTCGGACGATCGCTGCTCGCGCGCAGGTTTGGTGTCAATGGCACCAGGCGCCGGGGTGCCATCCGAAACGCGTACAGTTGGCCGCTGCCTCGCGACGTAGATGACGCCTGCAACGGCTGCGATCACAGCGGCTGCCAGCAGCGACTTGCGTAGCGCGCGGTTGATCCGCTCTTCTCCAGCCGATTTCAACGGCTCGCTCCAACTGCGGGGTGCACTTCGTAGATCACGATCGCTTCAGCGGCATGATTGGCGGCTGGATCGCGCAGGCGCGCACGATTGACGGCGCGGTCGCGGGCATTTTCATCGACCTTGTACTGCGCATGCTGCGCCATCGCCTCTGCAGATCGATTGTCGTCGCCAAGTTCCTTGCAAGCCTGCGCAAGCAGGTACCACGCCGGCACAGATTCTGGATCGAGCGCAAGCGCCGACTCGGCGAGAGTGCGCGCGCGCGAATGAAGCGCAGAAGTGTCGGCACTACGACCGGCTCGCGCCTGCTCGAGCAAGACGTTGCCCAGTTCCACCAGCACGCGGTCGTCTTTGGCGAAGTCGAATCCGCGCTCGATCGCGAGCGGAAACTTTGATTCAATGAGCGACTCGAGATCCCGGATGGCTTCATCGTGTGCCCCGTTCTGACGGTTCACGAGTGCGCTGAACCATCGGATGCTCCACGGATACGCCGCAGGCGTGAACGCGGCTGCTCGTCGCAGGTGTTCAGAGGCATCATCGAGGCGACCCTCCTTGAGCGCGGCGCGAGCGCGGCCGAGCGGGCCTTCCGATCGGGCGAGTTTTTCGACCTCTGCGAAAGCCAGATCCGCCTGCCGCAGATCGCCCTTCCCTGCGCCGCGCTCACCTTGGCGAAAGAGCCCGATGCCATAGTCGTACCAGCGCATCCATGGATCAATCTGGCTCGGTGCAGGATCAGCGCCGACGCCAGTGGGCACCGCCCCGCCGCCAATCGGCAAGACGATCTCGTCGCTCGCGAGCGTTAGGATCGGAAGATCGTTCCTCGACTCTGGTCCATGCACTGCGCGCCAGAGAGCGAGGTCGAATTTTCGATACCGCAGTGCGACCGTGATGCGCAGTTCGCTTCCAGCATCATCCGGAACCGTGAAGGCAATGTGCGTCAGATCCGCAGCACCTGGCGGCACCTGATTGTTGTAGAGCGTGACAAATATGTCCTCTGGATTTCGCTGTTCGATTCGGTTTCCATCGCGGTCGATGACATAGGCGTTGAGAAACTTGCTCCAAGGATCGACGCCGCCTTGCTCACTCAACGCGCCGAGCCGCGCGATGCTTCGCCCATTGGTTTGGATATCGATGTCAAGCCAGACCTCGTTGCTGTCGGCTGTCCCCTGCGTGAATTCGTGCCCCATCTTGACCGCGCGCACGATCGCTTCGAGCAGGTACCTCTTGCCGCGCTCGAGCGTCGGCATGTTGGGTCTCAACGGCGCGTGAAGTTTTCCGTCGATCTCGCCCCCCTCTCGAATGCCGAAGAGATCCACTCGCATGACATCCTTGTTGAACGCTTCGCAAGACGCAAGTACACCTGCCGGATCTGGCAAACCGGACAGCAGCGGCGTCGCAGGGTTCGAGTGATTGAACCCGTGGTCGAGCACGGTGAGTTCTCCAAATGGACCGCGGGCCGTGGCTGCGATGTCTCCGCTCGCAACCGACTTCATGTGGCATCCGTTGCAATTCGTCTCTGCTGTCGCTGGGTAGTACCAACTCTGCGCACCGACTCCGGAGACTCCGCTGAGGCGAAACGAGTCGTAGTGGTTCTGCCCGCGCAGCCATCGATAGTCGTTGAGCGACTCAGGCAGAAACACCTTATGGCACGCGCCGCAGAACTCCGAAGATCGATGCACCTCAGGCTTGAGAAAAGTGCGCTTGTGAAGTGCTGGGCGCGCAAGGATCAACTGGTGGTTGATCCACCGCAGGATGGGTTGCTCTGCATGCGCGAGTGGATACTCCGCAGGTTGGCCAATCACGTAGTCAGCATTCCCTCGCGGAGAATTGAGGTGCGTGATGGCGTGGCATGCAGTGCAAGTGATGCTCGCTGCGCCAAGCGGATCGTGCGCAGCGTCGTAGGTCGGGTCATCCCACCGAGTGTCCTCGAATGACCCAGAGAAAAATGGAACGGGGTCATGACAGCCCGCGCAGAAGCGTGCGTCCTGCACGGAACCCTCGCGTTCAAATGCTTTGCGTCGAGTCTGACGCACGCTGAACGCATAGATCGGATTGTTGAACGAACTCGCTGCATGAACAGAGTGCGACCAGGACTCCAGAACATCCGCGTGGCATGGGAGACACTCTTGATTTTGCAAAAGGCTCTCGGCAGGAATGAACCCGCCGGTGTCCGTGCGCGCCAGCGACGGATCGAAGTAGGAGTCACCCGAAGTCGGCCGTGACTCGGCACGCTTTCCTGTGACGGTGTCGTGCAAGATGAAACCGATCCCGCCAATGCCGATAGCAAGCGCGGCAAGAAGTCCGCCCATTCGCCAGCGAACGGTCGGCCCAGCGAGCCTGTGCAGCAAGAACATCCACACCAACACGACCGGCGCAAGCATGTGGATCCACCAGAGCGCGTCGCGGCTCGCACTTCCTCGGATGAAGAGCGAAAGCGTGCTGATCTGAATGCGCATGAGGAGCATTCCCGACACAATCGTGACGAGCCCCGCTCCAAATGCGATGATTCCAAGCCGAACTGCTGCGCGGTTGCTGCGAGTGGATGCGCGGGCAAAGTGCGCACAGCCGAACCAGACGAAGGGGACGGCGATTGCCAGCCCCACGACGACATGCAAGAGGAACATCCAGATCGAGAACACTGTCTGGTGATCTTCGCCAGTGACTGCACCAGCGGTCGTCACGCAAAGCAGGTAGACAGAATTCACAACGAGGAGCGCGAACGCCACCATCAACCAACGCACCATCCACCGCAAAGCGGGAGTCAAGACTGGCCGCTCTGGGATGACTCCAGTGGATGTCATTCAAGGTGAATCGTAGTCGATTGACTTCTGCGCACGCGCGGTCGCGATCGCAAGCGTGGCGTTAGCGACCCGCTTCGTATCGCGTGTTGAATTCGCGGTGGAGCGCGTCGCGCGATGGCGTCGGCGCGGCGTCGCCGCTGCGTGTCGGAAGTGGCGCGATAGTCAAACCCTCGTTGGTGAGGAAGTCCATGTCCTTGCACCATCCGTTGAGATCGAGGACGAACGTGCGCGTCCAGCCGCTTTGCACCGGCGCAATCGAAGTCGCAAACGACATCCGCACCTCTTCGCCCGCACCGAAGATCGCGACTGCATCATCAACGGCATCGACCAGTGGGGTGCAGTCGATGTCGCTTCGCGTGTACCACCCTGCCTGCTTGCGGCAATCCCAGAGTGGAACGCGCGCTGAGTAGTCATAGATGGGTCTGCGCTGGGCAGCCGGAATCCGCTTCGCAAATCCGCCCTCGCGGACTCGCGCTGAGTCGAGCTCCAGATCAAGCTCGATCGCCTGCGGACACGCTTCGCGATAGACAACGCGACAACGATCTATATAGAGCTCGTTGTTCGTCGAAATGCGAAGCACCTTGCAATTGCGCGGGATTCGCGCTGCGTCAAGGGGGAACGCAGCCTCGCGCGGCATTCCTGCTGGATATCCATATTCCTTCACAAGCAGAGCCCATTCGCCCGTCGCAGGGTCAAGCGCCTCGAAGGTCGGCGGCGACAGCACCGCACCGGCTTGCCACATCGCAAAGTTCGTCTGACAGTACGGATACTCGATCCAGCCATCCATGAGCAATACGGGAGGGAACTCGCCGGATGCGATCGGCTCTGCGAACTCCAAGGTCAGAGCGAACGGCTGGGCAGTCTTGCCGATGAACCTCGGATCGATCGTGCCGGGATCGACTGCAACGCCATCGCGGCTCGTGATCGCCGCGGTCTGATCAAGTGGCTGCGAAGATCCGTGCACCACGGTCGCGCGCACCGGCAACTGCGAGTCGCGCCAGTAGATCGCCTCACCAGTCGGCTGCGGATCGCTGATCCCCATGCGTTCATCCAAAGACATCGACCAGCCCGGCGGAAGGTCGAACGCCTTCAATGCGGCGCGGTCGAGCGCAGTCATCTCTTCCATCGGCTCGCTGAGAGCGATCTCGTAGTGTGCGCCGTCAGAGTCTGTGATCGGCGCGAGCGCTATCTCTGAAATTGCAATCCGCTCCCACGGTCGCGGCGGCGCGTAGATGGGATCGAGTCTCCCACCGGGGTCCCTCGACACGCTCGCGAGATATCCCAGGCCACCGACGCCAAGAGAATCCGTCACGAATTCCATTTTGGACCCGTTCCACGCGAAGATGACCGGACAACTCGAAATCTGTCGCTGCGTCTCGACAATTGTGTGCGCGCCAGGCGCGAGATTGAGTTCACTCTGCGTCACGCCGTCCGGCCAGTCGATCGAAAGGAAGTCGATGTCGCTGGCGGGTTTCGCATCGCGTCGCCGCCCAGTGCCAAGCCCGACGATGCAGGGGTCAGTCGACTGGCTGCTGAACGAATTCCAAGGCAGTTGCGCAAGCGATGACCACCGACGCTCGATGCGCGCAACGGCGGTGGTACCGATCCCACTGGAATTGCTGCGCATCTGCTGCGCGGGATCGATGCGCCCCTTGAACTCGATCGTCGCGATTGGTTTGCGCCCGCTCCCGGGCGCCAGCATGCGAAACCCCTCATCGAATAGAGCAAAGCCACTCTCCGCGAGAATCGCCGGCGCGAGCAAACCATCGCGATCTCCGTCGGGAGAAGTGATCTGATCGACCTCATCACCCGATGCGTCAAACACCGTGACCGAGAGATCAGGGGACCGAAGCCAAGTGAGAGCTCGGTTGAGATTCCTCCCGCCGACCAGGATGCTCTTCTCCCCAGTCCCTGTCACATCAACCGCAGCGATCCAACCGGCGAGCCCGAAGTATTTCTTGGTCAGCCGGCGCGGACCATCGGCGTCGAAACTCCAGAGTGCAAGGTTGCTGTACGGGCCAGTGCCGCGATCGCTGGCCCACTCGAGTGTGGCGACCATTGGCGTTCCACTGTCGGCACTTGCGTACGCGACTGCATCCATCGCCAAGGCCGATTCGAATGCCCCGTACTTCGCCTCGTTTCGACTCCACTTCCAGAGCCGATCATTGAGCAGAACCGTCGCGCGCGACTTCGCAAAGTGGAATGAGCTCGCCAGGATGTCGAGGTCGCCGTCGGAGTCGATGTCGATCAATGTCACGGACAGCACAACGCGTTCGGGGTCGATCGGCAAGTCGACGACTTCCCACGCGCCGTTTGAGAGGTTGTAAAGAATGCGCACATGAGCCACGCGATCCCCAGACCTACCCGAGACGAGAACATCAATGTCGCCATCGTGGTCAAAGTCTGCGAGGGCAAGCACGACTGTGAAGTTGTCTTCGACAACCGGCACGTTGAAATCCCGAAGCGACCACTGGCCATCGCTCCCCTGCTCGGCCCACGAAACCAATGGCAAGTCGTCAGTCGGCTTGAGCTTGCGCCGCTCAACGACCGCATCGACCCTTCCGTCATTGTTGAGGTCTCCCCACCAGAGCCGATGGACGCTGGGAATCTGCGCAATCGGGTGGTTAGGGACGGCTCGCCACTTTCCTGTTGCGCTCCCATCTACGGGCGCGAGGATCGGGACCATCTTGAAAGAGTCCGCCGACTTTGCCCGCCACACGAGATCGGTTGCGCCATCACCATTGAGGTCGATCGTCGATGCGAGTCCCAATTCTTTCAGTTCGGTAGGCCAACCTTCGACATCGAGGGTCGTCGTCGGTGCCAACAGCGGTCCTGGACCGCCAGTGCTCGACTCGTGGGCGAACTCCCGCGTTCGATGCACTGGAAGGAAGACCTCTGCAAGCGGACCCATCCTCGAGTACTTGAACTGCGCAAGCGTCGAGCGCGGATTCGCTGCGAGCTTGTCGAAGAGCGCGATCTTCTCCGCCGCCCGCTCGGGTTGATCGAGGCGAGCCAAAACGCGCTGCTGCCCAAGCACTGCGCTCCTCAAGTATGGATCAAGCTGCTCGGCACGTTCGTACTGCGTTGCAGCGCCGGTGAGATCACCTGCAAGTTCAAGGCATTGACCTGTGTAGTACGCGGCGTATGCGTCGGTGGGATCTTCGGTTGACACGCGCGTGAAACTCTTCAGCGCAGCGGCGCAGTCTCCGAGAAAGAGTTGCGCGAGCGCAGCGCAGTAGGTCGCGCGCAATCCAACGGTCGGATCGCCCACAAGTGCCGTGAACTTCTCAAGTGCGAGCGCTTGCGAACCCTCAGCCGACTGATTCAGTTGCGCGATCGCAGCATCGATCTTCGCGTACGGGTTCGTCGGATCGATGGCGAGCGCCGCCTCGAAAGCGACACGCGCCTTCTCGAACTCGAACTGGCCCATCAGTCCAGCGCCCGCGTTGAGATGCGCGATGACTTCCGTCGAAATCGGCGGATCATTCGATTGCGGCTCATCGCACCCACCACCGCTGATCGCTGCGCACGCCACAACGGCAAATGCACAGACACGCGCGAAACGCATGAGTTCGCTCACGCCCCGGGCCCACCTCGCGCGAGGGCCGCGGCAGCACTGCGTCCAGCGAGAATTCGCTTGTGAGTCCCCTCGATGTCAATCACTTGACTGCCAGCGGCTGGAAAGATCGGCGCGCGCATGTACGTGTGTGCCTCCGTGCGCAGATGCGACC
Organism: uncultured Singulisphaera sp.; assembly: GCA_964356445.1. Lineage (GTDB taxonomy): Bacteria > Planctomycetota > Phycisphaerae > Phycisphaerales > SM1A02 > F1-60-MAGs104. Next base: position 26,297 of record CAYHHO010000034.1, read on the forward strand.
GCATGTCATGGCCGCGCCGTCGCAGTCGTTCTGCGCGGAGCGCTCCAATGTCGATTGGCGCAACAACCACCTTCTCCCCAGGACCTGGGTCTGCCTGCGCCAAGATTCGCCCATCAAAGTCCACGACCATCGATCCACCTGGCCACGAAAAGGGCGGGTAGCTGGACATCGCCGCACCCTGATTGGCGGCAACGACGAACATCGTGTTCTCGGCAGCACGCGCGCGATTGAACAGCGTCCACCAATCCATCGGCGGCGTCGCTCCCCAGGGATCCATGTATGCGCTGACACGGACGGCAACCTCCGCGCCATTGAACGCAAGTTGCCGAATCGACTCCGGAAAGAGCCAGTCGTAACAGATCGCGCAACCGATGTTGCCGATCTCGGTCTGCG
>CAYHHO010000035.1:0-26613 GCA_964356445.1 uncultured Singulisphaera sp.
AACTTCATGAAACTTGCCGGTTACGACGTGGGTGGTGCGCTCCATGTGATCATCAACAATCAGGTTGGATTCACGACAAATCCAGAGTGCACTTTCGGTGGGCAGTACTGCTCTGACCTCGCGAAGGCGTATGACGTGCCGATTTTTCACGTCAATGGCGACGACCCAGAGGCATGTGTGTGGGCGATGCAGACCGCGACGGAGTTCCGACAGGCGTTCGGGCGGGATGCGCTGGTCGAGTTGTGGTGCTACCGAAAGAACGGACACAACGAGACCGATGAGCCATCGTTCACGCAGCCCCTGCTCTACCGTCGCGTTCGCGAACACACGCCGGTCGCCGCGACTTATCGGGATCGCTTGGTTTCGCAGGGTGTGATGACGAGCGAAGCGGCGGAGGCAATGGTCAAGTCGGTTTACGACCGAATGGATGCGGCGCAGAGCGCCGTGAAGGCAAAGCCAGTGTTCCCGGGCGTTGCAGCGTTCGGGGGGAGATGGAAGGGACTCGACAAGCCCGCCTCGAACGACAACACCGAAACGGGTGTCGATCTCGTCACGCTGACCAAAATCGCGAGCACCCTCGCGTCGATTCCAGATCATGTCACACCGCACCGCACGATTGCACGCCTGATAACGGGGCGCGCGCAGTTTGACCAAGAGACAAAGATCGACTGGGCGACAGCGGAGTTGCTTGCGTACGGGGCGTTGCTTCTTGATGGAGCATCGGTACGAATCAGCGGGCAGGATGTCGAGCGCGGCACGTTTAGCCATCGCCATGCCGTCGTCACCTGCCAAGACACAGGAGGACGGCACAGTCCCCTTGCGACCCTCGGGCGATTCGAGATCTGGAACAGCCCGCTGACTGAGAATGCAGTTGTCGGATTCGAACTCGGATACTCACAGACCGATCCCAAAGCGCTGGTGATCTGGGAAGCGCAGTTCGGGGATTTCGCCAACGGCGCGCAGGTGATCTTCGATCAGTTCCTCACGACCGGCGAAGTGAAGTGGAACCGCGCATCTGGACTGGTGCTGTTGCTTCCGCATGGATACGAAGGACAGGGACCAGAGCATTCTTCGGCGCGACTTGAGCGGTTTCTCCAGTTGTATGCAGGCGAGAATTTCGATGTGGTCTACCCGTCAACGACCGCACAGATGTTCCATGTGCTACGAAGGCAGTTGAAGCGGTCTTTCAGGAAACCGCTGGTCGTACTGACTCCCAAGAGCATGCTTCGACTGCCCGCGGCACAGAGCCCGGGCGCAGACTTCGTACAGGGTTGCTTCCAACGCGTCATCGACGATCCGTTTGTGACAACTGCGTCGTCAATCAAGCGCTTGTATTTCTGCAGCGGCAAGTACTTCCACGAACTGAATGCGCAGCGCGAAGAAGTCGCAGACCAAGAGTGCGCATTCGTTCGCATCGAACAACTCGCGCCATTTCCTCTTGATGAAGTCGAACGCATCGTGAAGCGATATCACGGGGCAAAGGTTCACTGGGTCCAAGAAGAACCGCGCAACATGGGCGCGTTTCGATTCGTTCAGGCGCAACTGCTCGATGCCCTCAGCCTCAACCCCGAGTATGTCGGCCGCCCAGACTCGGCAACGCCTGCCGTCGGATCGACGAAGGCACACGAAGGACAAGCACGCGCGCTCCTTGCGCAAGTGTTTTCAGCGATACCGGGGGCAGCGCACGATTCCGCCTCGATCGAAGTGCCCAAAGACAAGCCAGCTGGTTCGCATGACAATGGCAAGGCGAAGGGCGAGAAGAAGCCAAGCGGACGAAAGGCAGCCGCGAACAAGCGATGATGCGCGCGTCACGTCTATCTCAGTCAAGCGAGGAATCAAACGGAGTTGAAAGGGGTTGATCATGGTTGAAGTCGTCGTTCCAAGTCCAGGAGAGTCCATCACCGAGGTCACGCTTGGTACATGGCGCAAGGGCGATGGCGAGTGGGTCGAGAAGGACGAGTTGCTCAACGAGATCGACTCTGACAAAGCGACCTTGGAACTGCTCTCCCCTGCCGCTGGATCACTTCAACTGGTCGTGAAGTCGGGGACAGAACAGAAGGTCGGGACGCTGGTTGCAAAGATTGACGAGAGCGCGAAACGACCCGCGGGGTCTGCTGCTTCCAAGTCTGTGCCCGCCGCAGATGCGCCGAGTTCTGGGAAGGCTGCGGGAAAATCCGCGGCCGCGGACGGGAAGAAGGCGCCGAGCAAGCCGGCGGAGCCTCCCGCCAGAGTCTCGGGGGTCGCAAAGAAGATCGCCGCTGAGCGCGGAATCGATGCTGGCGGACTCGCCGGCACTGGTCCTTCGGGCCGCGTCATGAAGATCGATGTTGAAGGCGCGTCGGTGATTCCAACGGGTGCTGGGAAAGCGCCTTCTGGCTCTCGCGGAGTCCGAAGAGAAAAACTGACACGGCTTCGCCAAAAGATCGCAGAGCGACTCGTCAGCGCGCAGCACAACGCGGCGATGCTGACGACTTTCAATGAAGTCGACATGAGTGAAGTGATTCGACTCCGCAGCGAGCACAAAGCGAACTTTGAGAAGGCTCACGGCGTGGGATTGGGGTTCATGGGGTTCTTCATCCGATCGTGCGTCTCGGCGCTGCAGCAGTTTCCGCGCGCGAATGCCTACCTCTCGGGTGATGAGATGGAGTTTCATGACTACGTCGATGTCGGCGTAGCCGTCGGCACCGAGCGTGGGCTGGTTGTTCCCGTCATTCGAAATGCAGAAGGGATGACGATCGTTGATGTCGAGAAATCGCTCAAGGCAATGGCACTTCGCGCGCGCGATGGAAAGCTCACGGTCGACGAGATGACCGGCGGCACCTTCACGATTTCCAACGGCGGCGTGTATGGCTCGCTGATGTCGACGCCGATCCTGAATCCACCGCAGTCTGCGATCCTTGGCATGCACGCGATCAAGAAGCGCGCGGTGGAGGATCCGCACAATCCGGGGCAGATTGCGCTGCGCCCAATGATGTATCTCGCGCTCTCTTACGATCACCGAATCATCGATGGAGCAGAAGCCGTTGGCTTCCTCGTTCACGTGAAGGATTGCATCGAAAACCCAGGCAGACTTCTGCTTGGCGTTTGACAAGAGAACTGGGAACAGAACCCAAGGAGTCAACATGATGAACTTTCGCAGTTTTCATAGCGGCGCCATGACCGTCGCTGCCCTTTCGTCCATGATCGCCTTCGGCGGCTTCGGCTGCGAAGATGAGTCAACGGCATCGCAAGAAAGACAGGAAGGAAGACAGGACGGAACACAGGATCGAGCGCCCGGCACAACGCCTCCGAACCGCGGCGTGGCGCCACCGGTGATTACGGTGGATCTCGAAAAAATCGCGAGCGACCTCGGCGCCGGATACCACGCGCGCGCTGACGGCGTCAGCATGATGGCGCAGGGAAAGACGCTCGACGCGAAAGCGAGCACCGCATACTTCGACTCGCAGATGACGGTCGCGAGAATCTCGAAAGAACTCTCGGACATGCTGCAGAAGAACCCGCGGTGGCAGGCGTCCCTCACACGAGCGCTTGAGAAGAATGCGAAAGCTGGAATCATCGCGCTCTACCACGCAGAAAACGCTCTCAAGAAGGCTCAAAAGTCTGGGAAGGTCGGAACGACAACAGGGCAGTGCCCTGCCGACATCAAGAAGTTTGTTGCCGACAACTCGCTGATCATCGATCGGATTCGTGGCCTGATGCCGTACTCGAAGGCTGAGATGGATCCTGCCAAAGCGCAGGGCGCGGCAGCGAAGAAATGACGCCCGCGCCGCGGCGCAATCCTTCGCAGCGAATCCCGCCAACACGTGACTTGGGCGCCCGATTCGGTAACTGAAATCACCGATTTTGGAGAGCCGTCAACGCGATCGAGACTTGCTCGCCTGCTTCGCGCCGGTTGAACTGCTCGCCGATGTCCCGGCGCGGGTGGTCGAAGCAGCTCTCGCCTTCGGTCGCGCCGGAAGCACCGCTGGCGCGTCGGGCGAAGACTCTGCCGCAAGGTCCCCATCGCTGCCAGCGTCGGTGAATTGAAGCGCAGCCGCCACGCGATCCTTCGCATCAGGCGGAAGATCCTGACCCGACGCGAGGATCGCAGATCGGCGGCTCGCGATCTGATCCGGCTTCACGCCCAGATACTGGAGCGACTCGTCGATGACGTCGCGCACAACCGGACCGGCGATCGATCCTCCAAAGTGCCCCTTCTTCTTGTCGGGGTCATCGATCACACAAAGCACCACGATTCGCGGCTGATCGAATGGAGCGCCAGCGATGAAGTTGGCGACGTAGCGATCTTCGAAGTACCCCTTGCCCTGACCTGCTGGCTTGGGAAGTTGCGCTGTGCCTGACTTACCGAACATTCTGTAGAGCGCGCTCTGCGCCTTTCGGCCGGTGCCCTCGGTCATCACGCCTTCCATCGCCGACCGCGTCTCGAGTGCAAGATTCCCTGGCATGACGGTCGTTCGCGTCGAAGGCGCAGCCTTGCCAGAAGCGTCGGCCGCGATCGCGATCCTTGGCTGCGGCATCCATCCGTCTGTGCAGAATGCGCTGAAGGCGCGCACCATTTGGACTGGCGTCACTCCAATCTCGTGCCCCATCGCAACAGACGTCTGCGTGTACTTCGACCATGCCTGCGGACTCGTGACGAGCCCTGTCGTTTCGCCTGAGACCCCGATGTTCGTCAGTTGTCCAAATCCAAATCGATCGATGACGTACTTCTGCATGTCTTCAAACGACATCTTCTCGCCTGCGATCGCCATGCCGCTGTTGAGGCTCTTGACGAGGACGGTCCGCCAAGTCACGGGACCGTAGTACTTCACATCGCGAATCGCTCGCCCGAAGGACGTCCGGTGGGGTCCGTTCACCGGAGTCTGCACTCGTGAGTTCGCTGAAAAGACACCGAGCTCCGTCGCGGTTTCCCACACGAACGGCTTGAAGGTCGAACCAGGCTCAAACGGATCGGTGAGGCAGCGATTGCGCCCGAGGGCCGGATCGATGCGCCGCGACGGGTCGGTGGTCACTTCATTCCATCCCGCCCGCGCGCGAAGGATGTCGACCATCGCAAGAACGTCACCCGTAAGCGGATCGAACGCAACGAGTCGACCACCACCTGCGTTGTATTCCCGCACGGCCTCCGAGAGCCTTCTTTCCGCGATGTCCTGCAAGACAAGGTCGATCGTCAGCCGAACGTCGGTTCCGTCGTCGGCAGGAATGAAGTTGCCATCATCGATGTGAAGCACATTGCGCTGCACGTCACGCAGAAATGTGAGCTTTCCGTTCGTGGCTGAGAGCTTGGGTTCGAAACTCAGTTCGGCACCCGAAAGCCCCTTGTGCTCGAAACCAACCTTTCCAATCACAGCCGCAGCGACCGATCCTTGCGGATACTCCCGGACGAGTTTCGATTCGACTCCAAGGCCCTCGAGATCGAGACCCTTGATTCCATCAAGTTCGGATTCGGAGAGATCGCTGTCGAGGACAACATATCGATCGTCCGCGCGCGCGCGAAAGATCGCCTCGAGTTGGTCCGCAGGTCGGTCAAGCACGGTTGAGAGAGCGATCGCCGCATCATCGAATGGATCGCTGCTGACAATCGCTTGTGGGTCGGCCTTGAGCCCAGCCTGAATACGGTCGTTGCCACGTTTCCAAATCGTTGCGGGGTCTGCGAACAATCGAGACCCCACGACGCTCGTCGCAAGGATCCGCCCCCGGCGATCAAGGATCCGACCGCGAGCTGCGAGTTCCGTCGATGTCGACGTTCGCGAGCCCATGGCAGGAAGCAGTTTCGAAGGCGGAAGAGTCTTGAGCTGCGCGGTTCGAAGGAGGGTCGCACAAAGCGTGATAGCCGTCGCAATGACCACGCCACGAGTCCACAGACGAACTCGCGTTTGCGAAATCACCCTCCAAGCTCCACACGCGCCGTGGTCTCATCCACGATCGGTGAAGCGCCGTCCAGATTCTCGTCAATTCGATATGGAATCGCGCGCCAGCGTCGATCAAGCCTCTTGACCGCGGTGCGAATCTCTTCAGGACGAGTTCTGCGTGCAATTTCTGCTCGAAGCGACCAGAGCGTCCGCTCCTGCTCAAGCATCGCCCAGTGTGCACGCGAGATGTCGCGTGCGAGTTCGTATCGCTGCTGTCGCTGGACAAGCACGCTGCACGCGAGCACCCCGATTCCAATGACGATGGCCGTGATCTTGGCGAACAACTTGAACTCGGTTCAGCTGTCGCGAGGGATTCGAAGTGTCGATCCGATCTTGAGATCCGTCGGATTCTTGAGGCGATCTCGATTGGCATCGAAAATCAACTGCCATTTCTTAGACGATCCAAGTTCACGTGACGCGATGGCGCCAAGCGTGTCGCCCTTCTGCACGACGTAGTCGGAACTTGCAGCCGGCGTCGCTTCCGTGCCGCTCGCAGGCGTGACCTGCGGTGCTTGGGCAAGCTCGACTGGTGCTGCTTCGCCCCGAAGCACGTTGATTGACGGCAGACGGATCGTCGTTCCTTTGCGCAACCGTGTCGGATTCGAGATCGTTCCCTTGTTGAACTCTGCCAACTCCTTCCAAAGGTTGCCATTCCCGTACTTGCTTTGACAGAGTTTGTAGAGCGTCTCGCCCTCCTTCAGCACGTAGAGCTCGGCGGGGACGCCCATCGCGACTGGCGCGACCACTTCTGGCGCAGCGAGTCCCTGCGGTAATGCGATCCCATCGCCATCAGGTGCACTGCCATTGTTTGGAACCGGCATGGCGTTCACGCGGTTGCTGACTTGGATCGTCTGGATCGAAATCGGCGCAGCCGGCGAAATCTGGCGGATCTGGGTGTTCGCCGCGAGGTCTGCAGCGCCTCGGCGCTGTGTCGCGGAGAAGTGATCAGAGACCAAAATCCCTACGAAAAGCAGTAGTCCGAATCCGAGTACGACGGCGAGTTTGTGTTCACGTGTCATGGTGCAGCTTCCTTGCTGATTGAACTTGCTGATTGAACTTGCTGGCGAGGTGGTGTGTTCTTACGGGCGTTTGTCGATCACTTGAATCGTTCGTAACTTCGCAGATCTTGCCCTTGAATTGCCAGCGATTTCCGCGTCGTCGGCGATCAGAGGCTTTCGATTCACCCTGTGGACACGTCCAGTGTCCGCAAGGTCGACGAATGTGCGCTTGACCTGGCGGTCCTCCAGCGAGTGGAAGGAAATCACCGCCACACGTGCATCCCGAGAGAGCCACCCGCCATCGCTTGATCGAATCGCCGAAGCGACCGACTTCAGGAGACTTTCGAGCGCCCTCAGTTCGTCGTTGACCGCGATCCTGAAGGCCATGAAGGTCCGAGTAGCAGGGTGCAATCTGGAATCACGGGCGCGCGAGCCATATGCCTCGCGCACAAGTCGAGCCAAATGCGCCGTCGTAACAATCGGCGCTTGCTCGCGACTTTGTGCAACTTTCCGCGCAATCAATCGTGCGAATGGATCCTCGCCGAGATTGAAAATCATGTCTGCAATATCGGACTCTGACAAGTCTCGGATGAGGTCTGCGGCCGAGTATGGGTTCGATCGATCGAGCCGCATGTCGAGCGGTCCGTCTCCTTGGAACCCGAACCCACGCGAAGGCTCGTCGAGTTGGTTGCTCGATATGCCGAGGTCTGCCAAGACCAGATTGGCGCAAACTCCCATCTTTTTGGCTGTTTCTGCGACAGTTCTGAAGTCGGCATGAACTGCTTCGACAACCGAGTTGGGCGCGGCGGCGCGCACGCGTGCCTGCGCGTATGCGAGATTGTCCGCGTCTCTATCCAAGAGCAGGATCCGACCTGGATCAATCATCGCTGCAATCGCGCTGGCGTGTCCGCCCCGACCGGCAGTCGCGTCAATGAAACAGTCCCCCACTTTCGGCGAGAGCGACTCAAGAACTTCCCGCAGGAGAACAGGGGTGTGCCCCGAGTCGGAACCAGTCACGCAGGTTGATCCGTTCGCACGGGCGCTCGCGCTGGGACTTCGGTGTTTGCCGCAGTCGCCGCTCCCCGAAGTTCTGCGTCGATCACTTCGGATTGCATCCTCTGGATCAGTGCGATTTTCACGGCGACCGAGATCACGATTCCGAAGAACGCGATTCCGATGGCGTAGACCACCAGCACTCGCGTCTCGGTCAGCAGCAACACAGCGGCGATGGCGACGCCGATAAGCGTGAACGCCAGCGAGATCCCGTAAAGCGCGAAGACTGCCTTCTTCGTGGAGCCCATAAACCGCTTCATCTGATGGTGAATGTGCTGCGCATCAGGCGTGTTCATCGAAACCCCCGCCACCTTGCGTCGAATGATCGCGAGTGTCGTATCGGTGATCGGCAAGCCGAAAATGATGAATCCCGCAATCACGAGGCTCGACAGACCCTGCTCCCCAAAGAGCAACACCGTCGTGACACACAAGTACCCAATGAGCAGGCTTCCGCAATCCCCAAGAAAGATGATGGCAGGATTGAAGTTCCACGGAAGGAACCCAAGCATGGCTCCCAAGAGGGCCAACGAGAGCGCCACACGCACTCCGACGAGGCTCGATGCCGGATCATCGATCGTGACAACCGACGCAAGCAGCAAACTGATCGCCAGAAAACCCGACGACATGATCGCGGTCGAACCGGTCAAGAGTCCATCGAGTCCATCGATAAGGTTTGCAGCGTTGCAGCCAGCAATGATGACGAACCCAAGAAACGCCGTACCGATCCAGTAATACATCGCTGCGACGGTGATCGTCGCACCCCCGAGATCCACGAGCACGCCATCGGGCGAACCAAAGACCGGCGTCAGAAATCCAGTCACCGCGCCAATACCGAGATCCGAGTATGCCAACGCAGCGGCTGCAACGAGTTGGCCCGCGATCTTGAGTCGCGCGTCCCATTTCCAGATGTCATCTGCGAGTCCAGTCAGCGCGATCGCAGTCGCCCCAACCAAGATCGAGATCGGAACCGGTGCGAGATCCGCTGCATCACCCTCAACGACGATATAGCTCACCAACATCGCGGCCATGAATCCCATGAACACAGCGAGACCGCCCAGGTACGCGACCGGCGCCTTATGGTGCTTTCGATGCGCATCGGGTCGATCGATGACCCCCAGCATCAAGGCGAGTTGCCGAACAACTGGGGTAGCCGCCAGCGTGATCAGGAAACCCGCAATGAAAACCGGTGAATACTCGCTCAGCATTTCCACTGCAGTCACGAGGACTCCTTGCACTGGAGGCGTGAGCGGACTGAGCAATTCAATCCTCGAGATGGCTTCTTGCGCACGCATGTGTCAAGCGGATCCCGCAGCAGGCTGCACCTTCGCGGTGGTTGCTCCATAACTCACCATGACCTGCGCATTTTTCTTGTAATACCCGCCCGCAGTCTGCGCTGGGCGATTCAGAATTGCGCCGATAAAGCGACCTCGCTGCGCCGAGAGTTGCCCAACCAAGCGGGTGACGAGACCGCGTTCGTCACGCATCGCGCGCACCACGAGGATCGATACATCCACTCGGTTTGCGACGACTGTCGCCTCTGCTGCAATGCCAGCTGGAGCTGTGTCGACAAACGTGATCTCGTATCGCTCGCGCGCCTGATCGATGACCTGCGACATCTTGACTGTGTCGAGCAATTCAATCATCCGCCCACGACCCGCACTCATGACATCGACGCCATGCGCCGTGGTTTGAATGGCGTTCGCAAAGTCAACGGTTCCAGCCAACACATCACTCAGCCCGCCCACGTCTTCAGAAGCGCCGAAGGCAGTCGCTACGCCAGGATGTCGGAAATTGGAATCGATGACGAGGACACGCTTCCCGACAACTTTCGCGCTCGACGCGAGGTTTGTGAGAATGCTCGTCACGCCCGCCTGTGGCATTCCCGAGAAAACTCCGACAACGACAGACTTCTGGTCTGCGGTCGCCTTCAACAAGTTGGATGATGTCTGCCTGAAATTCTCCGCCAAGACGGACTGGGGCGACTCTCTGACGACAAACGCCATTTCCTCGGGGTTGGATCCGTCATCCGAGAGATCAGGAATCACGCCAAGCACACGACCACTTGTGAGACCGGCAAGATCGCTCGCGAACCGAACACGCTGATCAAGCAACTCGCGAAGGAAAATCAACCCGACGCCGAATGCCACAACGGCAAACCATGCACCTGGCAGCACGATCTTCCAGTTCGGGAATGCGAGTTCGCGAGGGGTAAGTGACTTCTGCGCCACTTCAACGGGAATCGAATCCGCGCGTGCGCGTGCGAGTTCGAGTTCACTAATCGTCTTGGCAATCTCGCCGCGCTCTTCTTCCATCCGCTTTTGTCGATCCTTCATCGCTTCAAGTTCTGCGACTCGGGATGCCAATTCTTCGACACGCTTGCGCTCGGTCTCAAAGTCAGCAGTCTGGCGCTTCAACAAATCTTCGAGACCAGCTTGCCGCTCAGAGGTCACCTTGAACTGGGCATTGAGATCTCGCTTCACGATGTCAGCAACCACCCGCGCCTTTTGGTCGAGCGCCGAGGCGAGAGTCTGCTCCCCTGACCGAACTTCTGGATGCAACGGTCCAAAGCGAGCCTTCTTGCTCTGCATGCTGATCGACAAATCGTTGATATCACGCATCAACTGCAGAAGAGCGGGATCGTTTTCCGCCTTGCGAATGTCGTCCTGCGAAGCTTCGAGCCGACCAACCAACTTGGCATCGACTTGACTCCGACTCGTCTTGACGAGGCTGAGATCCATCGTGGTCTCAGCGATGAGTTTTTGAAGTTCCTCTAAGCCTCGCTGAGACTGCTGCGAGTTCTCCTCGAATGCGGGAATGTTTTCTTCCGTAATGAATCGCCGAATCGATGCCTTCATCGAATCGATCGAGGTGTCGAGCTCCGTCTGCTTCTTGACGAACACCTGCTTGATGCCATTGAACTTGCGGTCACTCTCGGACTGAAGCGTGTCGAGATACGTTGTCGAAATCGTATTGAGCAGGATCGGGACATCGCCAGCGACATGTGCCGACCAGTACAGCGCGAAGAACTGGGTGCCTCGCCGATGCCCACTTGAGATCTCGTCCACGAGGTCATCGACCGCGTCTTCGACCATGAATTGGCCGTTTTCGTCGAGGTAGTACTCGTGCCATGCGGTCTTCAAGATGTCTCTGTTCGAGACCGATCGCACCAAAATGTCGCGCATGACCATCTGCTGCGCTTCGGTTTGTGCGAGTCGCGCAACGGTTTCCTCCTGAGTCGTCGCCTCTCCGAAGATCTCCTTCGCATCTCCAAGCTGAGGACGAAGCCTCAGCACCACTTGACCGCTATAGATCGGATAGAGGGCCTGCGCTCCAACCTGAAACGCGCCAGAGAAAAAAACTCCTGCAATCGCCCAAAGCACAATCGCCTTCCACTTTTGGCGAAGGATGCGAATCGGATCGAGCGTGACAACACGCGCCTGCGCGCGTGGCTGCGAGGGCGGTCGCTGGGGAGCCGGGGAACTTGGAGGTGTTGTGGACATCGGCGAGAGTGACCCTTTCGATCAACCGCCCGAAGGCGCGTCGAGCATTTTCGTGACTTCATCGATATGAGACTGTTCTTCAGCATCGGGCTGCAGCGCCTTTGCCCTCAGCAATGCCTCTGCAGCCTCTGTGCGTCGACCTGCCACCGCGAATGCCTCCGCCAAGTGCGCGAAGGACATCGCCGTAGGCTGAGCTCTCGAAGATCGCCGGAGCAGACTGATCGCTTCCGGAAGATCGTTCGCTTTGAGCAGCGCGTATCCGAGCGTGTCCATGAGATCTGGGTTCGTAGGGTTCAACCCAAATGCTCCCCGTGCCCGCTCGACCGCCTGCGACACTTTGTTCAGGTACCTCGCCTCGAGATAGGCGAGATTGTTCAGCGCGGCAACATCATCACGGCGGATTCCGATCGCACTTTCGAACGCTGCTGCTGCCTCTGTAAACCTCCCTGCCTTGTATTCGGCACCACCGATGACTCGGTACGCGTCGAACTTCTCTGCATCGGTGGTGGCAAGCTGGAGCGCCTTTGCCGAATACTCCTTCGCTTTGGCAGATCCAACATCACCAACTTCAATGAAGCGCTGCGCCATCGCTCGACAGAGTGAACTACTTGGAGAGTTTGCAGAGGCATCCAGCGCAAACTTCTCAAACTCGACCAACTTCTCCTTGGGGAAAATCCCCGCCACCGCCGTCATCCACGGATCTGTCAACTCGACGGGGCTGGACTTGACCATGAGACCGTACATGTCCCGCAACTGAGCTGTCCCCTGATTTCGCTGCACATCCGTGGTCGCCGTCGCGGCGATCGCAGCCGCGCCGATCATCTGAATAAACGGAACCTGAGTGACGAGCTGTGGCGCCAACTTGAATGCGTTCAGAATGCCTGGGAAATCAGGTGGGTCATTCATGACTCGCAGCAGGATGGCTTGGACCAAGACGTTTGAATCTGCTGTAATCCGAAAGATTCGCTCGTAGTCCGTCGCCGCGTCGAGCCGTTTCGATGCCGCAATGTGCGCATCTGCGAGCGCGTACCACCAGACGGGATTGTTTGGCTCGAGATCCAGAATCTCCTGCGCCACTCGAACGCCGCCGGTGTAATCACCGGCTGTGAGGTGGTACGCAACCAGCGCGCGCCGAGCATCTGCCGATCGGGGATTCTGCGCGACGAAGTGCCGAATCGTCTGGGTCGCGCCGCCGATATCGCCTTCGTCCAATTGGATCGAGGCCAGAAGCCGCACGCCCGGCCAGTAGTCTCCTTGGAGTTCGATCGCACGAGTGGCATCGGCTTTCGCGAGTCGAAGCAACTCTGGATCGCCACTGCGCTGAAATCGACGCTGAAGCGATGTCGCCCGCACCACATATGGAAGCGCGCTTGATGGATTCATTCGAATCGCGTCATCGAGAGCAGTCGAGAATTCCAAAGTGATGCGCTTGATGTCAGCTTCAGGAGCTGTCTTGAACGACTCCTCGAGTTCGGCCGTTGCGATGTCGGCGTCAAGCAGGCGGTCGCTGAAGGTACGCGTTCCTCCCGACAACTTTGCAAGTTCTGCGCTCATCGCTTTGGCGCCAACGAAGTCGCGAGTCTCGAGCCGAAGCGCTGTCACAGTTCTCGCGAGTCCAGCAGTTGGGTGTTTCGAATATGCCGCGGTCAACACCTGAAGTGCGCGCGCGGGTTGATGACGGTCTGCCCAGATCGACGCAATAATCCGCGAAGCATCCGATGACTCCGTCGCATCAAGTTCAACCGCACGGTCAAGGTTTGTCATTGCCTCTGACGTCCGATTCGCCTGAAGTTGAAGTTCGCCGAGATCAAGCCAAGCCTTCCACGCATCGGGACCCGTGGCTGCTTGCGCTCTGGCAAGCAGAACCTCTTGCGCCTCCGCGCCACGTCCAGATCGCTGCATCGACGAAGCAAACGTTCGGATGGTGAGTCGGTCCTCGGGGTTGAGTTTGAGCAATTTCTCATAAACGGATCTCGCTTCCACCAGCGCCGCCTTGACGACTTCCGCAATCGCGAGGTCTTGTCGTTCCTTCCCGAGCGCGTCCCATTCCTTCGGCGGGATGAGCTGCGCTCCCGCGTCATCAACGAGGTACTCGCGCGTCGGTGCAATCTCGATCAACAGTCGCATGAACTGCCGCGCGTTGTCCACGTCCGCTGGTCGAACCGAGTAGAGCCGCCGTCGCTGCAGCAGACTTTCCGCGCGATTCCCATAGAGCGATTCGATTTCCAGATATGCGTTTCGAATCAAGGCGGATTCCGGCATCGCAAGCATGGCGTTCCGCAGCACATCGCGCGCTTCGACCACTTTCCCAGCCCGACCCAGCAATGCTGCGTACAACTGCACGGTTTGGATGTCATTGGGTCGGCGCTCGTACGACAGTTGGTAGGCAGCCCGCGCGCCATCCACATCGCCGACTTTCTCCCGAGCAAAACCGAGCATTCGATGGGCTGCTGCTGGAGCGCCAACCACAGCCGTTGCCCGCTCAAAAAACTCGACTGCCTTGTCGGGATCGTTGCGATCGAGCGCAACACGCCCTCGAAGGAGCAGCGCGATCGTCTTGTCCTTGCAGTGCTGCTCGGCAAGAGCGATGAGTTGATCAACTTGATCCAACTTGCCCTCGGCCACCGCGTCGAGATACAGACGCTCGATCAAAGCTGGATCACCCGGAACAAGCTGCACTGCCTTCTCCACCGCAGCCTTCGCTGCAGTCGAGACTTCGTTGAGTTCAGCTGTCAGCGAAGCCTGCTCGCTTGGAGGCAGCGAGGCGATCCGTGACTTGATGCTCTCGCGCAGCGTGACGAGCCCAAGCGCCAACGAGAGCGCCTTGTCCTCCGGCGACCGCGGAGATCCATCGGCATTTGGCTCCGCCGCGAGTGCTTCAATTCTCGCCACGCGTGATGAAATCGTCGCCACAAGATTGAGTTGCTTCAGGGCAGAATCGTTGGGAGACTCGGCGAGATACTGCGCGAGCAGATCCTGCGCCTCTTTCGTCTTTCCGAGAAACAGCAGCCACTGGCAGAGCGTTCGCTTCAGTCGAATGTCCTTGGGGTGATGCACCAATCCTTCGCGAATCATCGCGATCGCCTCCTCGACCGCTCCTTCATTCGCAAGCAGTTCTGCATCGCCCATGATGTTGACCCCTGGATCGTTCAGATCGACCGAGCCTTCGGTCGGAATCGACTTCAGTTCTGCGAGAATCTTCAAGCCCTCGGCATTTTCAGGGTCTCGTGCGAGGAGGCTGTTGATGGATCGCTTCGCGTCGGAGAGCCGCCCAAGTTTCGCCTCGATTCGCGCGCGAATGAGATAGAACTGTGAGATCCCGGGGTACTCCTCAATCGCTCGGTTGATCTTGATGAGCGCCGCGCCTTGTTCGCCTCGTTCGCTCAAGCTGTACACCGAGAGCAGATAGAGCTCGGCTTGCACTCGCTTCTGCTGTGCAAAGACTTCCTCCAACTTTGTGATCGCTCCGAGGAAGTCCCCACGAGCAAACGCGAGTTTCGCATCCGATCTCGTCAATGCGAGTTGGTCAGTACGACCTTCCACAATCTTGGCGAGCCGCTCGCGCGTTGCGGTGGCGGCGGCCAGCGCTGCAGCGCGGGCATCCTTCGACTTTGCTTCTTCCCACTGTCCAAAATCAAGTGCGAAAATCTCTTCGATGGCATTCGCCCGAATCTCATCGGCATACGCCGCGAGCATGGAGACCTTTGGAGAGGGCATCGCAAGCATGCGCTCATAGGTCTCCCTCGCCGCACCGTTGTCATTGATCGCCTGCTGCAACTTGCCAATTGCGTTCAACTCCACAAGCGGGTGTTTCGACCGTGCGCAGTAGTTTTGGAGCACCAGGATCATGCGAGCACGTGCGTCTGGATCTTGGCTCGCCCCAACGACACTCGCCATTTTCGCCAACGCCTTTCCGTCGAGGTCCTTTGCAAGCCCCAGTGCAGTCGCGTTTCGATCCCCTCTTTCCCAAAGAAACGGATCGAGCAATGCATTGATCGCTTGCGGCGTCGCCATCGGATCGCGCAGCTGACGCAGCGATTGCAAATGTTGCAATTCGGCGATGTCGATCCATGAATCTTTCGGCAAGGCCGCTCTTGCCAGCGCAAGAACTCGGGTGAATTCTTCGTTGCGGGCTTTCGAATCAGCGAGCCGATTGGCTGTTGCGAGTCGATGGCTGTCAATCGCGATCGACCTCAACCAACTTGACCACACTTCGCCGTTGGTCGGAAACTCCTTGGTGTGCTCCGCTGCAGAAGCCTCTGCGGCGACACGCTCTTCGACCGTCAGCACCTCGTCTCGGTTCAATTCGGCAACGACGCGGAGGCTTCGAATCGCGGCGAGATTCGGATCGGACGGGTTGACCTTGCCGATTGCGTCATCGCAGGTCTCAACGATTCGTTGCCACATTTCAGCTGCTTCGAACAATGTTGCCCGTTCGTCGAGCGAGTCCAGATAGTGCATCCACTGTTTGCCGTCGGTTGGCGCAGACCGTGTGCGTTTCTGTAGAAGTGATTCCTTCCGCTGATACAACTCGAACGCATCGCCTGTTGTCTTTGGGGTCATCAGCACAATCGCATCGAGCATTTTCTGGCTGTACTCAAGATTGTTTGGCTTCTTATTGACTGCTCGACCGTAGCGGCTAATGGCTTCCTGGAATTTCTTGTACGCCCCGTTGGCATCTCCTGCGGTTTCGGCGGCCTTGGCTTCGGCGACCAACTCGTCACCCACCCTGATGTTGCGTTCCGGAGCGCCCGAGTAGGACCAGTAGAAGATGCCCCCAAGGACGATGCCCGCAAAGAGCACGAATCCCGCTACCAAGAGTAGGAACTTCCGATTGAGCTTGGAACTTCCCTGTGACTTTGCCTTCGATGTTGATTTTTCCATAGTTAAGAATCCTTAGATTGAGAAGCCTCGACCTGAGACCAATCGGGCAAGCGGCGCATGAGCGGTGGAAGGAGTTCAGTCAGCAATTCTGCGGTCATGGCAGTCCACCGATCGACGGCACCTTCACCGCCCGTCACAACCGTGGAACATTGAACTTTACAGTAATAAGCGAAACGGTTGGAGAGGTCGAACGCGTAGGTTTGCACGACGTACGGCGAGTGTGTCAGCCGACCATTGGCGACAAACATGTATCCACCGACCAGCCAGGCGTCTGGAGTACGTTCATCTTGAAAGACAGTCACGGACATCTCTGCCTCGCCGATGGGCATGAGCACGACTTCTTCCCTTCGCGTGACTGGATCTACAACACGCGCTGTCGGGTATGCGTCTCCCGTCGCAGCATTTCGGAACTCGCTGCTGACCTTCCACTGTGAGCGATCAATGGGAATCGCCAGCGTCGCAGGCTGCGACACCATGTTCAAACCAGCCGCACCCCAACATCGTTCTGGCACATGCGGAACGGCATCAACCATTCCCGTGTAGTACGCGATATGAAGGGTGATGACGCCCTTGGATGGATCGCCGTCGATCGCGTACTGCCGATCGAGGTAAAAGTGTGTGCCGAGACTCTCGACCATCGCTGTGCCGAGCCGCGCATCAACCCCGACTCGCCTCCACCGGCCAAGTTTCGTCGGGATGGTGTCGAGCGATTCTCGAAGTGGAACTGGCTCCTTGCGAAGGTAGAGATCAAGCGCTGCGACAGCAGCCCGAAACCCAACTGCAGACAGCACCAACACCACGACCACCGCGGCAAAGGCAAAGCGAATGTGTGGTCTAAAGAGCATTCGAGGCCTCGGTTGATTCCGTCGTCATGTTGTGGATCACCCAGAGCGTTCCCATATAGAGGAAGAGCGCGGGCAACATCCACACGAATCCAACCAGTTCGTGGAACTCGCCGTCGACGAAGTTCTGGTCGAATTGCGTCAAGATTCCCATCGACGCAACGCGAATCATGTTCACCAGAATTGCGATCGGGACGCCCATCGCGACCAAGAGAATTCGCTGCCACGAGCGCTGGAGACGTGTATATGCCAAGAAAACTCCGAGCGCGAGGAACGCGATCAGCATGCGCATGCCTGAGCACGCCTCGGCGACGTTGAGTGGATGAGCGATCCCGTCGGACCAGATCACAAGCGTGTTACCGCTGCGATCAACCTCTGTCCCGATGACCACGAGCAGGAAGTGCGCCCCCTGCGCCGCGATGTCCTGCATCTGAAATGTCACCTTGTTGAGCAACACCTCCGATAGGGTTTGACCGAAAGCACACGTGAACGCGAGCGGGAACCAGAGCCAACGCATGGCGGCGGTACCAAAGAGCAACCACGCAGACCCAAAGAGCGCCAGCGCAACGCCAGCCGACATGATGTTGTGGTGGTAGAGCGGCTTCGGACCAAAGACGCAGAGCATGTACCAACCAACACCGATCGCCACTGGCAGCAAGCCCCACCAGCACTGCTTGAATGGCTGCAGTGCGGTCAGTTCCGCACGGCGCATCCATACGAAGTACCCGGAGACGATTGGAATGATGAGCGTGTGCCCCCAGTCGCTTGGTTGAGTCCAAGCGAACCGGACTTGCTTGATGAAAAAGTCAAAGAAGACGATCCAAAAGAGCGCGACGAGCACCACTCCGCCAGCGATAGCGACCCCCCGAGTCACAACCACCGACTCGGCAGGCGTTGACTTCAATATCTGAGATGGGGTCGCGGTGATTGACAAAGGATCGCACTATTGTGGCATACAGCGGAGCGTGATATGGAGTTCGGCACATTGACCCCCCTCCATGACTCTTTGCAGCGAAAGAGACAACAATCAGAAGTTGATCGTCTCTTGCTGAGGCGGAGGACCAAAGACATCGTTTCCCCAATTTCTGTCGAGCAAGAACCCAAATCCGTAGGTAATTCGAAGTCCATTTCTGAACACCGCGAGTGGCGTAGCCCAGAAATTGGTTCCGATAATCACATGATCATCCTTCTTCAGGATGACATCTGGTTCAGCCATGTTTCGAATCGCAGCGAGGTTGACTCGAATCGCTGCCTCGCGCCCTCCTGGGAGGCGCCTCACCAGATCCACTCTCTCAGGGATCGCGATTTCGGTCAATCCGCCAGCGGATGCAACGAGCCGACTGAGCGTCAGGCGACCGTAAGAAGGCAACTGGAAAACGCCTGGTCGATTGATCTCGCCGTCGATGTAGACCATTCCAATCGGCGGAAACTGCAGATAGATGTCATCTCCGGGCCTGATCACGACGTTCTGAGATTGATCGCCCCGCATCAGCCTGTCGTAGTCGACTTCGATGATGCGCGTATTGAAAACCAAGCGCGGATCTTTCAGCTTCGCGTTCTTGGCTTCGGATCGCTCAGCTGCTGGAAGTGGAAGCGCTGTGAATGCATCGGGAGTCGTCAACTGCCGCGCAGCCTCGCCAGTGATCGCGGATCCAGATGGCACTGGTGAGACTGGATCTGTCACAACGACCGGCTGCACTGCCGCGGCTCGACCACCGCGAATGCGGACCCACTGCTGGCTGTTCACGTCAAAGATGAATGAGTCGCCTTCATTCGAGAGTTGCGATTGCGGCGTGCGCTGAGTTGCGGTCTGTGTATTGATAGAAGGCGCATCGAGGACCGAGACGGGCTCGAGCGAATCGATATCGATTGGAGGCGGAGCCTGCTGACCTCGAACTGCGCCTGGGCTTGGACTTGAAGGTGGAGGCGAGTCTGGTGTTGGCGGTGGAGCAGGCGCGGGAGTCGGCGCGGGAGTCGCCGCGGGAGTCGGCGCTAGTTCAGGCGCGGGAGTCGGCGGTGAATTTGGCGCTGGAGCAGGCGATGGCGTCGGCGGTTGCGTCGGCGATGTTGGACCAGTTTCGCTCAACTGATTGATGAGCGCTTCGATATCGACGGGCTGCGCCGTTGTGCCAGTCCCCTTGCTCGGCGATGCCTGCTGGGTACTCGGCTGCGGCTGCGCGGTGTCTGGAATCTGATTGTCCTGCGGAGTTTCGGCAGACTCGCGCTCGACATCCATGGAACGCACGATCAAGACTCGCTCGGTCACGACGTCCGCGCCACCCGCCATTGCGATGGCCTGGGTCAGGCGAAAGTTTGACTTCGTCAGGGCGAAAATCCCTGAGTTCTGGATCGCCCCCTGAATGGAGAACTCGAAACTGCGCCCCTTCTGAATGTCGACTGTGACCACAGGGTTCTTTACGAATGGCTCAAGTTTCGTTCGGATGCTCTCGCGCAGTTCCTCAAGCGTCAATCCGCTTGCCTTCACTTCGTTGATCGTTGGAAGTCGGATGTATCCCGCCTGATCCACTGTCCGAAGTGCCGCCTCGGTTTTTCCCTGCGAGATGAGTTCGTAAATCTCAACTGCGATCTCATCGCCAGAAGCCAAGCGATATTGAAGAGTGTTCGGCTGAAGATCCTGAGGTTCAGGCGGGCCGTTGACCCCGAGCGGTTCCTCGGGCGGTTCAATCACGTCGAGCCGATCCAGCACAGGCATCGTGGTCGGCGTGTTTTCAAAGTACCCCGTCACACTCGGATTCATGTACGAATCGGTTTCGCAGCCCACGCAGAATCCTGTCGCGATAATTGCGCAGGCAAGAAATCCACCCGCGGTTGGCGAAGCCGAATGTGGGTGACGTCGGGCCTGGGGGATGACCTGTGTGATCAATAACATCTCAATGCTTCTCTTCCGGCGATCCAGTACTTCGAGGGGGAAATCTCAAGCGCAGAGGATAGCGAGTCTAGAAACTGAGAACGCATAAGGATGCGACCCGGTTCGCAAATTGCGTCAAGCGCAGACGAGCTCTTCGAGAACTGCCATCCGCGCGGCCACCCCGTGGGTCACTTGGCGCAGGATTCTGCTTCGCTGCGGATCATCGGCGACTCGGTCGTCAATCTCAATTCCACGGTTCATCGGTCCAGGATGCAGCACGACGACATGCGGTGCCAGCTTCGCTATGCGCTCGGGTGTCAAACCGAACATTTGGCGGTAATCGCTCGAAATCGCTCCGCCCGCTGCGCGTTCGAACTGCACTCGCAGCATCATGACCGCATCGATCCCCTCCAGCGCAGCGTCAAGATTGGTCATCGTTGTGACCGTTCCGGGGCCCTGCGCGATTCGCTCAAACGCCTTCGAGACCAGTGTCGGCGGCCCGACGAGCCTGACATGTGCGCCGAGGGTGGAAAGGGCGTGCGTTGTGGAGCGTGCGACGCGACTGTTGGTGATATCCCCGACGATTGCGATCGTTCTGCCCTCAACGCTGCCGAACTCTTCCATGAGGGTCGAAACATCGAGAAGCGCCTGGGTGGGGTGCTCATGGCGACCATCCCCTGCGTTGATCACCGGACACTTCACTCCGTCCGCAACCATCTTTGCGCCACCCGAAACCGCGCAGCGGACCACGATCGCTGCGACTCCCATGCACTCGATGTTGCGAGCGGTATCGACGAGCGACTCACCTTTGTTCAGGCTCGAACCGCTCGGGGTCAGATTGAACACCTGCCCACCCAGCCGATGCACAGCGGTCTCGAAACTGCACCGCGTTCGCGTCGAGTCTTCGAAGAAAAGATTGGCGATGACTCGCCCGTTGAGTGTCGTTCGGTTCGGGGAGCGACCCTCGGCAATGGGAACGCTCTTGCGAGTTGCCTCGAGCAGTCGCGCGATCTCGGCGCGAGTCATGCCTGCGATGGTGAGGAAGTCGGCCATGAAGAAGTAGACGAGGTGGATGAGGTGTCAGCGAGTCAAGCAGTCAAGCGATCCGAGCCACTGGTGATAGTAGTTCGAGTGCCTGCGAGCAGGAATGGATCGCAACGACCATCGAACGGTGTCTCTTGATCGAGTCCGCCTGCGCCGCCGGAACGAGGACTGACGCACATCCACGGCGAATCGCTTCTGCGACGCGCTGCTCGAGTGCTCGCACTGGTCTTATCTCGCCAGTCAGACCCACTTCTCCAAGCACTGCTGTCGCCGGAGGCAGCGCGCGCGACAGGTGCGCGCCAGCAATCGCAAGAGAGATCGCCAAGTCTGCTGCAGGCTCCACGATGCGCAGTCCTCCAGCGACGCTGGCGTAGATGTCTTGGTCTGCGAGGCGAAGTCCGCCGTGCTTCTCGAGGACTGCGATCATCATCGACAAACGACCTGCATCCATTCCGCTCGCTCGGCGCTTGGTGCTGCCGAGAAATCCCCCGACGACGAGCGCTTGAATCTCTGCGAGCAGCACTCGAGTGCCGGCCATCACCGGAGCGATCGCCGTGCCCGGTCGTGGCTCGGACGCATTGGCCGCGGCGAGTGCGCTCTCGTCAACTTCTGCGAGCCCCGCTCCAGTCATTTCAAAGAGTCCGATCTCGTGTGTCGAACCAAATCGATTCTTCGTTGCGCGCACCAGGCGATATGCGTGATGGCGATCACCTTCGAAGGAGAGGACGACATCCACGAGATGCTCGAGCAGTTTCGGCCCCGCGAGGTCTCCTTCCTTTGTGACGTGGCCAACCATCATGACAACGGTGCCCGTCGACTTCGCGAATTGAACGAGTTCAAGGCAGCACCGGCGAAGTTGCGTCATCGATCCTGGGAGCGCATCTGCGTCGTGACGATGCACAAGTTGAATGCTGTCAATCGCAAGGATCGACGCGCGAACTCTGCGTGCTTCAGCCGTGATGCGCGCCAGCGAACTTTCGGCGATGAGGTAAAGATTCGCATCGCGCAGTGATGATGAACCGTCACCGAGGATGCGCTCTGCGCGCAATTTCACCTGCTGTGCACTCTCTTCGCTGCTGGCGTAGAGCACACGCTCGCCCCGAGCCGCGAGAGCTGAAAAGGCCTGCAGGAGAAGGGTCGACTTGCCAATGCCAGGATCACCTCCCAGGAGCACAACACTTCCGGGAACAATCCCCCCGCCGAGCGTTCGGTCGAACTCGCTGATGCCCGTCGGGAGACGCGGGACTTCGAGTGGCGAAATCTCGCTGATCGATGCAGCGCCAGGAGTTGATCCATCCAGAGCCGTTCGACCAGACTCGCCCGCATCGTCGTCGCTCGCCCGAAAGGGTTCCATCGAATCCCATGTCGCGCACTCGAGGCAGCGTCCGGACCAGCGTGGAGCAACCGCACCGCACTCGCGGCATACAAAGCTGGTCTTCACTTTCGACACAATCGCAGTCTACGGGCGACCTCGTCGCTTCCAAGATCACGCAGAAATTTCGCCGCGCAAATCGGGCGCCGAAAGCCTGCTGGATCAACGCGTGAAGTGGCGCATCTCAGCAACCCACGCGCCGTACTCCAAGATCGAGCGAAGGCGCGCGCCGCGGCTCAGCGGAAATGCGCTCGTCGGCGACCCGAACGCGGTTTCGCTGCGCCACTTGGCGTATCGACCACGCATCCGAAATCTCATTGCCACTGCAAGCCGCGCGAGCGCGAAGGATCCTCGAAGGATGTGGATGGGTTGGAGTCGCACAATCAGTGAATCGAGAGCGGCCCCTGCCGCGGATCAGGAATTGCTCGGTCGTCGAGTGCGACCGGATGGCTCGACACAGTTGCGACTTGCTCGTCCGAAAGCGGCGAGAATCGGCTTCCAATGATTGGGATCCGTCGATTCGGATCGTGATCTCGTGGCATCAGCGGGTACACGGTCCAAATAATGAACAGGCAGCCTGCCGACGCGATCCACATGTAGTTCGACCAGCCGAAGTAGGTCATGACCGCAGCTGCCGCAAGCAGCAGAATCGCCACCGGAATCATCCCCTGCCATGCGAGTTTCATCAGTTGGTCAAAGCGGAAGCGCGGCAGCGTCCAGCGGATTGCCATCGTGAAGGCGACGACCAGCGTTGTCTTGCCGATCATGATCGCCATCTGCAGAAGCACGAGTCCGAGTCCACCGACGAGCGGAAGATCCCAGTTCCACGATGGTCCAACGAGTCCGCCGAGCGGATTGATGCTCCAGCCACCGAGGAAGAGCAGAGCGAAGAACGCCGAACCAGTGATGACATGGAAGTACTCGGCAAGGAAGAACATCGCGAAGCGCATCGAGGAGTATTCAGTGTGGAATCCACCGACGAGTTCACTTTCTGCTTCGGCAAGATCGAACGGCGCGCGGTTCGATTCGGCCAGCATGCATGTGTAGAAGAGGATCGCAACGAGCGGCTGTTGCAGAATGTTCCAGCTGAAGTTCTGCTGATGGACAATGATGACGTAGGGATCGAGCGATCCCGCGATCAAGATGACGCAAAGCAAGCAGAGCCCCATCGGGATTTCGTAGGAGATCATCTGTGCGCTTGCGCGAAGCCCGCCGAGGAATGAGAACTTGCTGTTGCTCGCCCACCCGCCGATCGCAACGCCATACACGCCGAGACTTGTGACTGCGATGAGGTAGATCACGCCGACATTGAGGTTCGCTCCTGCAACCTTGACGAGATCCGACCCGATTCCCAGCGTCGACGAGACGATTGCGGGAAGCGTGCCGAGGTCGAGAACCCCTCCCCACGGGATGATCACAAACGCGGCCATCGCGGGAAGGATGCTGAGCCCTGGTCCGAGCGTGAAGAGCACCGCGTCAGCACCCCGCGGTGTGTGCTCCTCCTTCATGATGAACTTGAGCCCGTCCGCGAGCGGCTGGAGCAATCCGCGCGGGCCAACGCGGTTGGGACCGACGCGGTCCTGCATCCACGCGCTCAACTTTCGTTCGAGCATGACGCCATATGCACAGCCACCGAGCAAAACATGCACCATCACCACGATCACGATTACGTTGGCGATGAGTTGGGGCACTCCACCGGTCAGCGGGATGAGACTATTCAGGCTCGTCATGGATCTCGAAGTCTAGCGTTGGCGCGAAAGCCGGCGATCACTCGCTCAGACGGTGAGCGGCTTCTGCATCGGCGTGAACGGCGCCCGCGCAAGATGCGGGAAGTAGTCCTGAATTGCGCTCACATTCCAGTCGCCGCTCTGAAGTGCCGAAATCGCCTGAACCGCCGCGCGCGCGCCTGCGACGGTGGTCATGATCGGCGTTCCCGATCTCACAGAGCCTGCACGAATGCGCCCTTCATCGGTGTTGGCGCCCTTGCGAGTTGGCGTATTGATGATGAGCACGATCTCGCCGGAGCGGATGAGATCCAACACATTCGGCCGCTGACCCTCTGCAATTTTCGCAACGAGATCCGACTGGACCCCATGCCGCGCGAGGAATTCGTGCGTGCCTCGGCTCGATGTGATCGTGAATCCGATTGCAATCAGGCTGCGTGCGATATCGATTGCTGCTGGTTTGTCGCTCTCTCGCACGCTGAGGAAGACTCGTCCGCTCGTCGGCAACTTCACACCTGCAGCCATTTGCGCTTTCGCAAAGGCGACTGGTAGCGACCGATCCGCGCCCATCACTTCGCCAGTCGAGCGCATCTCTGGACCGAGGATGACATCGACGCCCGGAAACTTTGCAAACGGGAAGACGGACTCTTTCACGGAGTAGAACTCGGAGTCTGGTGTCTCCTGAACTTTCAGTCCGTCAAGTGACGCTCCCATCATGACCTTCGCTGCCACGCGCGCCCACGAAACCCCCTTCGCTTTGCTGACGAATGGAGACGTGCGCGACGCGCGCGGATTGACCTCGAGCACATAGAGCACATCGTCCTTGCAGGCCATCTGAACGTTCATCAGACCCCGCACACGCAAGCGCTTTGCAAGTGCACGCGAGTTGATGCGGATCTGTTCGACCAACGACTTCGACAGTGAATAGGGCGGAATCGTGCAAGTCGAATCACCCGAGTGGATGCCCGCTTCTTCGATGTGCTCCATCACGCCGCAGATCACAGCGCGCGGCTCGGCACTTGCAATGGTGATCTGCGCAGAGCGGCTCTCTTCATCTGGCATGAAGTCAGCGACCACATCGACATCGATCTCGATCGCGTCGGAGAGGAATCGATCGATGAGGATCGGGCGATCCGCGAGTTCGCTTGCGTCGACGGCTTCCGACATGTATCGACGGAGGCTCACCTCGTCGAAGCAGGTCTCCATGCCACGGCCACCGAGGACATACGACGGGCGAACGAGGACTGGATATCCGATGCGCTCCGCGGCCTGCAGCGCATCCGCGAGGCTGCGAGCGATACCGCTCGGCGGTTGCTTGAGTCCGAGCTCGTCGAGCATCGCCTTGAATCGGTCGCGATCTTCGGCGAGATCGATCGAGTCGATGCCAGTTCCGATGAGTGGCACACCGGCGGCGTGCAACCCGTGCGCAAGATTGAGCGGCGTCTGCCCTCCGAATTGCACGATGACTCCAGCAACGCCTCCCGCCCGGTTTTTCACGTCGATCCCGCCGCCGTTGAGGCGCTCGATGACGTTGAGAACATCTTCGAGCGTCAGCGGCTCGAAGAAGAGAAGGTCGCTTGTGTCGTAGTCGGTCGAAACCGTTTCGGGATTCGAGTTGATCATCACGCTTTCGAATCCCATGTCTGCGCACGCAAACGCAGCCTGACAGCAGCAGTAGTCGAACTCAATCCCCTGCCCAATCCGATTCGGTCCGCCGCCGAGGATGACGATCTTTGGGCGCGGCGAGATTCGGATTTCGTCGTCGAAAGTCACAACCCCGTTGTTCGATACAGGCGTCTCGTAGGTCGAGTAGTAGTACGGCGTCACCGCTTCGAATTCAGCCGCACACGTGTCTACAAGCTTGAACACAGGCTCGATGCCGAGACGCTTGCGGTGTGCGCGAACCGCAAGGATGTTCTTCGTCGTGATTGCGCCGAGATAGAGGAATGCCAACTGTGCGTCGGAGTATCCAAACTGCTTCGCACGCCGAAGCGTTGCGGCGGGCAGGCTCTCCAACGAGTCGTGCGCGCAGAGGACGTCTTCGAATTCGACGAGTTGACTGATCTGATCGAGGAACCAAGGGTCGTAGCCGGTGGACTGCGCGATCTGCTTCGTCGTCCATCCCATCTTGTAGGCGTAACGGACGTAGTACATCCGACCTTGACTTGGGACCGAGAGTTTTCGGCGCAGGATTTCTTCTGGGATTGGCCACACTGCGATCGATCCATCGGCGAGTTCGGCGCGCGCTGTCCGTCGCGCCGCGAGCCATTTGTCATTTGCATCGAGCCCGAGACCGAAGCGCTTCACCTCCATCGATCGGATCGCCTTTTGGAGCGCCTCTTTGAATGTTCGGCCGATCGACATCGCTTCGCCGACGCTCTTCATCTGCGTCGTCAGCGTTGGGTCGGCCTTGGG
>CAYHHO010000036.1:0-26548 GCA_964356445.1 uncultured Singulisphaera sp.
GCAAGGTGCCGCACGATTCGCTAGCCTCGCGTTATGGGATTCATGCAAGGAACACGCGGCGTCGTTGTTGGGATCGCAAATGAAAACTCAATCGCGACTTCGATCGCGGAGGCGCTCCTGCGTGAAGGCGCGCAGTGCCTCTTCACTCACCTCCCTGGCGAGAAAAACGAGCGGCGCACGCGAAAGGCTGTCGAGGCGCTCGGAGTCGTCAACCCGTGGGTCCAGCCGATGGACGCTGGCAGCGACGAGCAGCTCGATGCGACCTTCTCGAAGATCGGCGCAGAGTTCGGCTCGATCGATTTCCTCGTTCACTGCATCGCGTACGCCGACAAGGATTGGCTGAAGCCTGAAAAATTCGCTGGTACGCCTCGGTCGGTCTTCACGACGGCGCTCGATCTCTCTGCCTACACCTACATCGCGATGGCGAACCGCGCCGCACCGCTGATGACC
The DNA here is from genome assembly GCA_964356445.1 of uncultured Singulisphaera sp. GTDB lineage: Bacteria > Planctomycetota > Phycisphaerae > Phycisphaerales > SM1A02 > F1-60-MAGs104. The sequence continues at coordinate 451 of CAYHHO010000036.1, forward strand.
AACGCCAACGGCGGCGCGATGGTCGCGATGTCGTACTACGGATCTGAGAAGGCAGTCCCTGGCTACAACGTGATGGGTGTTGCCAAAGCTGCCCTCGAATCATCGACGCGCTACTTGGCGATGGAACTTGGTGCCAAGAACATCCGCGTGAATGCCGTCTCCGCTGGTCCAGTGCGCACGATGAGTGCGATGGCAGTCGGCGGGTTCTCCGAAATCCTCGACTGGGTCGTGAAGAAGGCCCCGCTGAAGCGCAACATCACCTCGATTGAAGTCGGCAACGCGAGCGCTTTCTTGCTCTCGCCGCTGGCATCTGGAATCACCGGGCAAATTGTCTATGTCGACAGCGGCTACGGCATCATGGGGCTGTGAGCAGCGCCGGGTGAAACACCGGCGGAGTCGAGGCATTGCGGCAAGCCGTCATCGCATCATGAGGCTGTGATCAGCGCTGGGTGAAACACCCACGGCAGTTCGCTCGCGAGATCCTCGTCTGAAACGAGCGCGCGCCGTACTGCGATCGCAAGTTGATCCAACCCAGTCCGCTGCGTCGCGCTGACGCGCACGGTCGCGGCGCGCGCTTCGGGTGATGCGTGCGATGGATCGAGGTCGATGCGCGTGCAGACTTTCAATCGTGCGACCGTTTCGCACTCATTCAATCGTACGGCCCCTCCATCAATGCGCGGACAAGGATGCCCCGGCGCCGAGACTTCGAGTATCAGTTGCGCGCCGTCTCGAAGCGTGCCAGCGATTGCCTGCGCAGCGCGCTCGACTGGATCGGCCGCCTCCCGAATGCCCGGCGTGTCGAACCAATCCGCGACGAGCCCATCGAGTTCAAGGCGCGCCGCAACCGCATCGCGCGTTGTTCCAGCAAGGTCCATGGCGATCGCGACAGTGCGACCAGCGAGCGCGTTGAGCAGCGATGACTTGCCGACATTCGCCGCGCCGACCGCGACGATTCGTGGTGGGTGAATCAGGTGCGCCAATCGCGCGTCGCGTGCGGCGGTCGTCGCAGTCGCCTTCCAACCAGCCCCGCCCGCAGCATCGATTCGGCGTGAGTGCGCCAGCAGCAAACCGATCGCCCGCGGGCTGGCAGCCGTTGCCATCGTCTGCAGTGCCAGAGCCTCGCACCTCGAACTCGCTTCGGGAAACTCACTGCCGTCCTCGCGCGCGCACTCGACGACTCCGTGCGCCTTCAGCCAACCATCAATTCGCGCTGTGATCCTCGGTCCGCCATGCGGCATCAGCAGCGCAGTCGTTTCAGAGAGGCGAACGATCACGCCGTCATCGATTGCTGCAAATTGTCCATGTGAAATAGTTCCGACTGGGTGTCGCGCCTTGCCAGTCAAGTCGCACAGCGTTTGGTCAAGCACGCCAACGTCGCTCGAACTGAGTCTGCAGATAGCAACTGCGCCTGCCGTGCGCGCTGTTTCCCAGCGAAAGTCAATCAACGGTCGACTCGTCGTCGGCATCCTCTGCAACGCTCTCGTCCTCTGCGTCGGTGAGGTCCGCAACGACGGAGAGGGCAATTCCTATCAGCAGCAGGTCCGGCACGACGCGATCAACAAAGTCGTGGTGCTCGAGAATCGTCGCAGAGTCGCCGCCGGTTGCGACCACCATAGGAAACGAGCCAAACGAGTCTGCGTATCGCTCCACCATGCACTGAACAAGCCCGCGGATTCCAAAGAAAACTCCCTGCAGCATCGCTTGTTCAGTGTTGCGTCCATATGGCTCGTTGTCAGGAATCGTGAACGCGACCTCTGGCAGCGCATCGGTTCCACCATGGAGCGCATTCAACTGCAGCTGTGCGCCGGGCGCGATGATGCCGCCGTGAAAAGTCCCCTCGCCGTCGACGAAATCGATCGTCACTGCGGTGCCCGCGTCGATCACGACGCACGCCTGCTTGAGCGTGTGAAACGCGGCAAGCGCGCAGAGCAAACGATCCACTCCAACCTTCGCTTGCGGATCGAGCCGCGTGGAAATCGCCGGCGCAATGTCGCGACCAATGCGGATCACATCAATCCCAAGCCGTCCGCCGATTCGCGCCTCGAGCGGCTTCGCAACGGCATCGTTGACGCTCGCTATCGCTACGACTGCCTCCTCGTCCGCAAGTTCCTGCCAGTGGTGCGCAACGCGATCGACGATGACTCCGAGGTCTGCGTTGGCGATGTGTTCGGATGCGTCGAGCGTCTCGGATCCATCGACGAAGCGGCCGATTTGCGTGCGGGTGTTGCCGACAGAGATAGCGAGAATTGCGGTCACGAAGCGAGTATAGATGGAGCGATCCAGGAGTCCGAAGGCGCGTAGCCGCACTCGGCGCGCAATCGCTCGACGAGTGCTGCGTTGGCACGCTTGGCGATCGGCCCAATTGCACCGCACCCGACTGGCGATCCGTCGAGTGATGTGACTGACGAGAACATTCTTCGGCTCGCTGTCAGGACAATCTCGCTTGCGCCTCGCAGTTGCGATTCGGTGATCGGCGCTACGGAACACGGCACACCAGACTGCGCGCATGCCTCAAGCAGCCGTGTGCGCATGACCCCGTCGAGAATCGGCGGATCGACGTTGATCGGAGGCGTCACCAACCTGCCTTGCACGACTGCGAAGACATTGGTCGAAGTTCCCTCGCTGACGAGACCGTCGCGCACCAAGATCGCCTCTTCTGCACCGGATGCAGCGATGTCAAACATCGGCAGCAGATTCCCAAGCAGCGCGAACGACTTGATCTGGCAGTGGTGCCAGCGAAGATCTTGGGCGACAGCGCACGCACATGTCGTCGGCGTGTTGAGTTCCTCAATTCCGCCAGCGGCAGTCGCGCAGGCGAAAACGGTCGGCTGCAATCCCGCAGGAGGCATGTGTGTGCGCGTCGCTGCGGCACCTCGCGAAACCTGCAGGTACACCGATGCATTCGCCAACGCATTTTCTGCCAAGAGCGTCGTGCAAATTGACTCGAGCTGGCCCGCGTCAAATCCACGAATGTGTGTCAGCGTCAGGCTGCGCGCTAGGCGGGCGATGTGGAGGTCAATCCCGACCGGCCGCCCGTTGAAAAATCGAATCACTTCATAGACGCCGTCGCCGAAGAGAAACCCGCGGTCAAAGACGCTGATCTGCGCATCTTCAGATTTGACGAGTCGACCGTTGAGCCAGACGAGCATCTTGCTCACTTTACAGCGTCGCGCGCGCGCACGATTGCGGCAAGCCGCTTGGGATCGAGTTCATTCATCCATCGACCCTTGGCCTTCAACGCACTTCCGACGATCACAGCATCTGCGTGCTCATAGAGCCGCGCGAGGTTCTCGGGGGTGGCTCCGCTTCCCACAAACATCGGTCGTTTGGTCGCAGCGCGAGCCGACTTCAGGGCGGCGGAGTCGGGTTCGACACCGGTTTCGGTTCCCGTGATGATCATTCCGTCGGCGCCAAAGAATTCTGCTCCGCGAACCCAAGCTGCAACATCCAAGTCTGCGGTGATCGCGTGCGAAGAGTGCTTCTTGCGCAGATCTGCATAGATCTTGATCGAATCTGCCCCGAGGCGGCGGCGCTCCCTCAGCAATTCCCCAGCAGAAGCGCGTGCGATGAGCCCCTCGTCGGCGACGGCTGCGAAGACAAATCCCTCGACTCGGATGAACGATGCACCGGCCGCATGCGCGACGGCGAGGGCGGCGAGGTTGGCGCCAGAAAGAATTTGCACGCCCACGGGAATGCTCAGCGCGTCAACGACTGCCGCCGTTGCCACCGCAAATGTCGCAACGGTGTCCGCCCCCGACGCATCTGCGAGGTATGGGCGGTCGTGCATGTTCTCGACGATCACGGCGTCGAAGCCAGCTGCTTCAAGTTGCTGAGCTTCTTCGATGGCGAGCGCGACGATTTCGCTTGGGCGAAGGCTTGAGTCGGGTGAGCCAGGCAGCGCGCGCAAGTGCACCATGCCGAGGAGTGCGTTCACTCGTCCGGCGGGTGGCTTCGCGTCTGCTGTCATCGCCGCCTCGAGGTTGCGCAGGGGTTGTCACCGATGTTCGCCATGAGTCGTGACAAGATACGTCGATCGAACACTCAAGTGGTAGTGTGGCTTCGTGACGTCAACCGTGCAACTTCATGAACCGCGGTGCGAGAGCACCTTGACGATCGAGCCAGACGCTGGATGCGTCGCAACGAGTTGGAGTGTGGGTGGCGCAGAAGTGCTGGCCTTACCGTCCCCTCGCGACGAATTCCTGCGGTCGGCGCGAACAGGTGGAGTCCCGCTGCTCTATCCCTATGCGAATCGCTTGCGATCGGACAGGTTTGTGGCGGGGGGACTTGACGTAGACCTCTCTGTCGATGCGAATCTCAAGCGCGATCCGAGTGGGCTTCCCATCCATGGATTGTTGCTTCGCTGGGGAAAGTGGAACCTCTCGCAGTCGAAACCGAATCAACTCGAAGCGACCATCCAGTGGCAGGATCATCCCCGGTTGTTTCGCACGTATCCCTTCGCGCACACGCTGCGGATTCGCTGGGAACTCGGGATGGAAGATGCGCAGAGCTTGGGCGCAACCGCGACGCTGACGATGACGACCACAATCGATGCGGACGCCGGTCAGTCGGTCCCGATCGCATTCGGCTGGCATCCATACTTCGCCATGGGCGACGCTCTCGCTGCGCAAATCGAACTTCCAGCGCGCCGCTCGATTCCGCTTGCGTCGACGGGGCTTCCAATACCTGGTGCGCCTGTGCCGCCTTGGAGTCCGATGTCGAGCGAACCAGTCGGCGATGGTCAGGACTCGCTCTTTGAACTGAAGCCGAGCGACGTGTCGCCACGGGCTTGTGTTGGGCCTGGCTCGCTTGCCGCGCCTGGCTCGCTTGCCGCGCGATCCACCCGCACCGAACTCGTGCTCGGTACGGGCTACTCATTCTTACAGCTCTACTCGCCACAAGGAAAACCCTTCGTTTGCCTCGAGCCGATGACTGCGGCGACTTCCTCGCTTACGGACAAACCCCAGGTCGTCGCGGCAGGGTCTTCCGCTTCGGCGACCTTTCAGATTCGCAGGTCGATTCGGCCAATCTGCTAGTTTGTGAGCATGTTTCTTTGGAAGAGGGCTCGTTCGCTGACCGGAAAAGTTGCGATTGTCACCGGCGCATCAAGTGGCATCGGTGCCGCAACGGCGCGTGCGATGGCGCGCGCTGGGATCGATGTCGTCCTTGTTGCGAGGCGGGCAGATCGGCTTGAGGAAGTTGCGCGCTCAATCCGTGACGCGGGAGGACGCGCGCACGTGGTGCTCGGCGATGTCTCGAACGCCGCACATGTCCGCCAAGTGCTTGACGAGGCGGAGCGAGCCTTCGGGAAGTTCGACATCATCTTTGCCAACGCGGGCTACGGCACAGAGCGACCGATGCACTTGATGGAAGACGAAGAGCTGCGCGCCATGTTCGAGGTGAACTTTTTCTCGTCGGTTGCGCTCTTGCGCGAATCGGCGCGCCGCCTTCGCGCTGCGAAGCGACCGGGGCATCTCATCATGTGCTCAAGCTGTCTCTCGAAGTTTTCCATGCCGGGCCACGGTGCCTACGCCGCATCGAAAGCTGCTCAGGAGGCAATCTGCAGAGCGATGCGATTCGAACTCGCGCACGACGGTATAGAAGTGGCGAGCGTGCATCCCATCACCACAACCACGGAGTTTTTCTCTGCAAGTTGCGCGCACAGCGGGCTCGGCGATTCCGTGTCTATCAAGGAAGTACCCGCTCATGCACCGAGGTGGATGATTCAAAGCCCACACCGCGTCGCGCGTGCAATCATGGCATGCCTGCGTCGGCCACGGTCAGAAGTGTGGACGAGCGAAATCGTCAGGCTCTCAAGTGCGCTCTTTACCGCGTGCCCGTGGATTCTTGACATCGTTCTGCGACGGGAAGCCGCTCGGCAGCGCCGGTCCACCCGCCGAGAGTGATCGCGCTATTCTGGCCCGTCCACTTTCTCACTCGCACCGAAGGAACAAGGAATCATCATGGCAATTCGCGTCGCAATTAACGGATTTGGTCGGATCGGTCGGCTGGTGTATCGCATCGCGTCCGCCCGCAAGGACATGGAGATCGTTGCAGTCAACGATCTCGTACCTGCGGACAATCTCGCGTACCTGCTGCGCTATGACACAATGCACGGACGATTCGGAAACGATGTCCACGCCGAGGGCGAGGAGATCGTCCACGGCGCGCATCGAACGAAGTGCACCGCGATCAAGGATCCATCTCAGTTGCCGTGGAAGGCAATGGGCGTCGACTATGTCCTTGAGTCGACCGGACTCTTTACCACCGCAGAGGATGCGCGAAAGCATCTGGATGCTGGTTGTCGGCGCGTTCTCATTTCAGCGCCAACCAAGAGCGAGAAGGAAGTCCCGACGCTTGTCTTCAAGGTGAACCATCAGTCGTATGACCCTACGAAGGATCGCATCGTGTCGAACGCATCGTGCACAACCAACTGCCTCGCGCCGCTCATCAAGGTCATCTTGGATTCGTGCGGTCTCGAAGAGGGTTTGATGACCACCGTGCACGCAGTCACTGCCACGCAGCCGACTCAGGACGGTCCCAGCAAGAAGGACTGGCGCGGCGGGCGCAACGGTTACATGAACATCATCCCGAGTTCGACTGGAGCAGCGAAAGCCGTTGCCCTGTGCCTGCCTGCAGTCAAGGGCAAGTTGACCGGAGTTGCGTTTCGCGTGCCGACCGCGAATGTGTCCTGTGTCGATCTCACTTTCAGATCAGAGCGGGCGACATCGCTCGAGGCGATCACGACATCGATGCGCGCTGCAGCCGATGGCTCGATGAAGGGTGTGCTCGGCGTGACGAAGGATGAAGTCGTTTCGAGCGATTTCATCGGCGATCCAAGGTCGTCGATCTTTGATGTCGGCGCGTCGGTGCAGTTGAACGACCGCTTTTTCAAACTTGTGTCGTGGTACGACAATGAGTGCGGGTACGCGAATCGGTGTATTGACATGATCGAGATGATGGCAGCCAAGGATGGAGTTCGATAAGACATAACAGAAAGGGTTTCACATGCAGTCGATTTGGTTGATTCCGTCGTTGCTGTTCACGTCCCTCTCCGCGAATGCGATTCAGGATGCACCTGCTCCCGCAGTTGCTCCTGCTCCAGACCCCGCGGCGCCCGCGCCCGGGCCGGCGGCGCCAGCACCAAATCCAGCGCCTGCGCCAAAGTTGTCAGCCGTCGAGAAGGGCTCTCTGACTCTCGTTGCAGATCGAAGCGGGCGGATTCAGTCGGCAAAGAAAACTCCCGTACGGTTCGAACTCGAAACGTTCGGTGGATCGGTCACGGTGTCCAAAGTTGTGGCAGCCCCGGGCCCAGTGCAGGCGGGTGCGGTGATCGCAGAACTGAAAGGAAAGGACTTCGAGAAGGCACTGACAGACCTTCGCACCCAAGTGGCTGAGGCGACCGAGCGCTTGGCTGCACAGATCGAAGAACAGGCAGTCGCGCGCGCGGCGGACGCGACCGCACTCGAACGCACCGAGCGCGGCGTGTTCCTTGCAGATCAGCGACTTCGAATGTCGCGCGACTACTTCTTCGCGAGAGACCTTGAATTGGCTACGGTCCGGATGAAGGGGCAAGCCGATTCGCTCAAAGATCAGGGCGACGAGTTGGCTCAGTTGGAGCGGATGTACTCAGATGCCACTCTGGAAAGCGAAACGAAGGACATCGTGATCGGTCGTGCGCGTCGCTCGATGGAGCGAGGTATGACCTATTACAAGTTCGGCGAGAAGGACCATGAACTCTATCTCGCGATTGATCATCCCAATGCCGTTCGCGAACTCGATGACAACATGAAGTATTCGCTGCAGGGGCTCGATCACCTTCGAATTCGCCAGCGACTTGGTGCCATCGCATCGCGGCTAGCGCTTGTCGGCGCAGAGCGTGCACTGGAAGATTCGAAACTGCGTTTGGCGCGCATGGAAAGTGACGCGAAGGCACTGACCGTCACTGCGCCAGTTTCTGGATTGATGTCGATGAGCGTTCCAGATGTCGGAGAGCAGGTTGGTGCACGCAGTGTGCTTGCAACGATCATCGATCCGACTCTGCTCGAAGTCGTCGGAACGCTTGATGTCACGAGCTTGCGCGTGTTCGAAGTCGGCATGGAGGTCGACATCTGGATTCCAACGCGCCCCGAGGCGACGGGGGCAGCGATCATCGAAGAAATCACGCCGATCGGGTCGCCCGACGGCGACGGTGCGGTGTATCCGTTTGTCGCGACAGTTCGTCAACACGCTGGCGGCTGGCCGCTCGGAGCAGAGGCACACATCGTCGCGCGAAAACTCATGCCCGACTGCATCCTCGTGGACAGCAAGGCAGTGAAGGCGGACAAGGGGAAGTGGACCGTCAAGGTCTGGACGGACGGAAAGAGCGTGGACCGTGAGGTTCGCATCGGTGCAAGCGATGGAACGAAGACTCAGGTGCTGTCTGGACTGAATGTCGGCGACCAAGTGGTGATGCCGGATGCCTGATGCCGCGAACGCGGGTCGGGTGTCCGCGACGATCGCTACGGCTGCGGTCACGGTCGCACTTGCTGGCGCGCTGTGCGCTGGCTGTGAGGCGCCAACACAAGTCACGCCGCTCATTCGTCACGAGCCGCTTCCCAATGAAGTGGCTACGCCCAGCGAGAAGCCCTTCATCCCGGCTCAGACGATTTCGCAGGCCGCCAAGAGCGCGTACGCCGCAGGGATCGCTTGGGCACTCGCCAATCAGCGCGTTGACGGCAACTGGGGGACTTTTGAGACCGCTCGCGAAAACGAAGTGTTTCTCGATACACAGGCGAGCCACCGCGCGTTTCAGGGTGCGACGACGGCGCTCGTCGCATGGTCTTTCATCGAACCCGCACGCACCGACGATCGCTGCCGTTCGGCTCTCGAGCGAGGGCTGGCGCAACTTCGCCAACGCGGTACTCCTGGGCGCGCCTCTGGAAACACGTTTTACGATGTTTGGGCACACACCTATCTCATCGAACTGTCTACCGCTGTGCAGAGCGATCCGCGCCTCTCAAGTTTTCACGCAGCTTGGAAGGCGCTCGGCCAGAGCGAGATCGACCGCGTTCGCCGCGAGCAGGGGACCGAAGGCGGCTGGGGCTACTACGACTTCGAATTCACCGGACTTCATCCCAGCGGCCACGAATCGACGAGCTTCAATTCTGCAGCGATGATCCTTGCGTTGAAGCGCGCGCAAGCGGTCGGCGCGACGATCCCCGATGGAACGGTCGAAGACGCGGCGCGCGCGGTCCTGCGCATGCAGTTGCCCGGCGGATCGTTTGCATACGGAACCTATGCCCAACTGAATCCGCGCGCCGACTACAACAAAGTGAGCGGATCGAGCGGGCGACTGCAGCCGTGCAATCTTGCCCTTCACGCCGTCGGGGAAGGCGGTGTCACGACCGACACGCTCCTGCGGGGAGTCCAGCACCTGCGCGACACCCACCACTACATCGAGATCAGTCGAGGTCGCGTTCGACCGCACGAGTCGTTCTACCGCAACAGCGGTTACTACTACTACTTCGGCCACTACTACGCGGCGTGCGTGCTCGCTGCCGTGCCTCCGTCGCCAGAGCGCGCCGAACTCGTGCGCTGGCTTGCCGAAGTGATGGTGCACGATCAGAACCCCGACGGAAGTTGGTTTGACTATCCGTTGTACGGGTACGGGAAGGCATACGCGACCGGGTTCGCGCTTCTCACGCTGCAAACGCTGCAGCCGTTGATTGATGAGCCGCGGGTGATTCACAACCCCCTGAACAGGTGATTTGGACGCCCGATTCGGGCTCTCAGGTCACCTGTTGGCGGTCGACTTGCGGCGCGGCGGAATCAAGCCCCAGGCGAGTTCCGCAGGCGACCGACTGCGCTTGCACTAGAACTTCGTGTGGTGATTGGGTTCGGTCGCCGAGGACTGTCTGAGCCCTGGGGGTTGCATTCCGCGCGCCGCATGCGGGGTTCCCTAACTGCGACGCGAATCACCATCACGCGATCGCCAGCACCGTGTTCGAGTTGCGTGCCAAAGGAAAAAAAGAGGACACCTTGCGGTGTCCTCCTCATGAAGACCAAGTTAGAGGGGCTGGTTGTCAGCCTCTCGGTTGAAGACTCAGCGTCGACGACGACCAGTGAGACCAGCGAGTCCAAGCAGCGCGATCGCGCCAGGAGCTGGGACTGCGTTCACGCCGTGAAGCGTGACGGTTCCAGTGAAGGTTCCGGAGGTTCCGGCTGCGCCGTATCCGTTACCGATCCAAACGCTGTTGGTGCTGCCAGTCATGTCGAGGGCAGTCGTGAAGTTGACGGTGCCAGAACTCACCGTGCCAGGAGCAGAGCTTCCGCCGTTTGGCCAGTAGTAACGCTGTGCGGCCTGAAGGTTGCTGTAGCCACCGCACTGAAGTGCGCCACCGAGGGCGAGAGGAGATCCAGCGACATACACGCAGAAGTCGTCTGCGTAGGTGTATGCAACGGACGCCTCGAGCGTGATGTTGATCGACGCTCCGGTCAGGGATCCTTCGAGAGAGCCAGCAGTCGCTGACTCTGCGAAGTTGAATCCTGTGAAAGTTTGACTTGTGAAGGTGTAGGTCACGTCAGCTGCTGCGACGGACCCAACGATTGCGGCGAGCGATGCGCCAAGAACTGCGGTCTTCATTGATGAATCTCCAAGGTTGGCAAGCACTACTGAACTCAATCGGAAACAGTTGTCCGATACGCAACCCCTTGACCGAGACTCTCCACCCTCAAACTGCCACGGTTTCGAGGCATGTCAAATTTGAAGTGTCGCATTATTAAGAAGACAAGTAGTTCTTCTCAGAACTTTCGGTTCGGCGCCAACAACGGCACCAAGATGGCAGAATTACCAATTTGTGAAGGCGAATACGCTGGTTTATTGCACGCAAGCCACGTTACGTAAGAATTACCAATCACCGCTTCGAAATCAAGCGTTGGTCGACGATCCAGGAGATTGTGCACCCAGCGGTCAAAATAACGAAAACGACACCGAGAAGTATCGCGTTGAAATGTGGGCCAATAGCGCCCACGAGCCACTCGGAGAAGAACATCTTGGCCCCGATGATCAAAAGAACCGTCGCGAGCGCGTACTTCAGGAACCGGAAGTGACCGAGCATGCCTGCAAGAAGGAAGAAGAGGCTCCGAAGTCCGAGAATCGCAAAGATGTTGCTCGTGAAAACGATGAATGGGTCGGCTGTAACTGAAAAGACAGCGGGAATCGAATCCACAGCAAAAATCAAGTCGGTTGTCTCGACGACGATCAGAGCAATCGCCAGCGGCGTCAACATCCAGGTACCTGGCTTGGCACGTGCAACCGCGGCATCGTCGATCGGCGCGACCCCTGGAATCTCCCCCTCTTTCGAGTTTGCATTTCCGGCGACCACGAAAAAGTGATTGCCGTGATACCGCACGGTTACAGGGAAGACCCGCCGAGCGAGGCGCACGGCGATGTTCAGAGATGGGTCGACCTTCGCCTCGCCGCTCGTGAGCATCTTGATTGCAGTGAGGACCAGGAAACCACCGAAGACATAGAGAATCCAGTGGAAACTGGCTACAAGTTGCGCTCCTATGCCGATCATGGTGCCGCGCATGAACAACGCACCGATGATTCCCCAGAAGAGGAGCCGATGCTGATAGAGCGCCGGCACCGCGAACGAAGCGAAAATCGTCGCGATGATGAAGAGGTTGTCGACACTGAGCGATTGCTCCAGCAGATAGCCCGTCAGGTATTTCTCGGCGGCGGTCTTCCCGGTATTGACTCTGCCATCGATGGGGTCGACTGCAGTTCCCAATTCGAGCCAGTGCCATTCGTAGGCGACGTAAACGACGGCGGAGAACGCGACGCCAACAGCGACCCAGACCACAGACCAGTACAGCGCCTCGCGAATCGAAACGACATGCGCCTTGCGGTGGAAAATGCCTAGATCAAGCGCAAGCAATCCGCCAATCAGCAACAAGAAGCTGGTCCAGACGATCACGGTTGGCGTCATGCGGTGGGCGATCCTATCGACGCCGTTAGGATCGAGATATGACCGAGCAGAATTCGCAAGTCGTATGGATCGAATCCGTGGCAAACCAGTTTCGAGTCGCTGCAATAGCAGAGGCTTGGTCGTGGGTCGGGCTCTTGCTCGGGATGTTCTTCAAGTATGGCGCAACTGCGAATCCCGTCGGCGTGCACGTGATGGGACCCATTCATGGGGTGTTGTTTCTCGCGTACCTCATCTGCGCGGTTCGAATCGCGAAGCGCAATCGATGGAGCGCTGGCGTTACAACGGTCGCGATCGCCTCGGCCGTTCCGCCACTTGCAACCTGGATCTTCGAGCGATGGGCGCTCAAGCGTGGTTTGCTGCGAGATGCTGGCCCAGCATGATCGTGCTGTCGTGGCACGTCCCGCCTTGGCGATGAGCGATCGCACCGAGAGCGCGTTGGCCGAGTGGAACGACGCGCCGATCACGTTGCCGTAGATCACACCGATCAGTGGGCAGCGCCGGGCGTTGATGGAACCGCAATCTCCGCGCTGAAGCTCGCCTTCGGATCGCCGCGGTCGAGCATCGTCCGGGCAATTGTGGAAATCGTTCGGGGAGCTCGTCCAGTAAACACCACTGAATCGCCTCGCGTGATCGAAATCGGCTCGTCGAGGTTGCACATGGAATCGTCGAGCCGAACGACTAGATCAATTGCTGCTGGCGAATCAGCGATCGTGATCGACTGTCCGTCGCGAGTTGCGACGACTCGGGCGCCCGCCGTCGGACTAGGCATTGCCAGCCAGTAAAACCGATCGTGTGTGACGTCATCCTGAAGCCAGACGATTCGCGTTGGTCGTAGGTCTCGCGTGTGTGCAGCCATCCAAGGGAGCGCGGTCGCGTCCTCGCGGTCCATCCAGTGCCCCTTGCCTTCGTGCAATTCGACCAAGTGCGGGTATCCGCCGACATCGCTCGCTGCGAGGTCGTCGAGGAGCACCTTCCACTGCGCAGCGACTTCGTTGCGCTTGAAGGGGGTGTCATTGGCGCCCATGTGCAACGCGAACGGAAGATTTCGAAGGCCGTCCGGTTTGGTTTCGTTAGGGTGTCCAGCCATCATTGCAGCGGCGGCCAACTGATCCGCCATGCGAGGCGCGAGTTGGTAGACGCCATCGCCGCCAGCGCTGTACCCCATGATGTAGACGCGGTCTGGATTGACGTCCTCGACGATTACGAAGTCTTCGATGAGGCGCGTGAAGAGCGGATCGATGTGACCTTGATGCCAGAGATTCCAAGTGTCGGTCGGCGCACGCGGCGCGACATAAACGCCCTCCGCTGGCTCGTAGAGTTTTTGCTGGTTCTTCCACTGTTTATCGTTGAGTTCCGTCGGTGCGCCACCGCCGCCGTGCATCGAAATGAACAGGCTGCGTCCGCCGAGCGGCTTCTCGCCGTAGGTGTGCGACCAGAAGGGCATGGTCACTCCGTCGACTTCGAGCGACCCCGATTGGAGTTCCTTGCGTCGATCGGCTCGGACTGTCGATGAATAGTGCTTCCAGATCAGGTCACGCGCCTTGGTTGCGTCGGACTTGGATAGTGGGACGGACGCGAACGGCTGGGACTGCAGGTGCGCCACGCCTTGTGTTTCGAGATAGCGCCGAAGTTGCAGCAGCGCATTCGATGAATCGGAGCGCGCGACGCTCAGGGAAATGAGTTGCTCGTCTCGGTCGACCTTGAAGGTGTTTGGGGCCGCATCGGGAGACGTGATGGTGATCGACTCGCCGAGCGGAAGTTGAGCAGTCAGGTGGTCGTTGGCATCGAAGCCCTCGTTGTTGGTCGTGCCTTCGAAAAGCTTTGCGCCTGCAGCGCTGGTGGCGACGACGTCGATCGACTCGCGCACATCGCCATCGAGCGCGCGAATCCGAATGCGTGCCTTTCCCGATTCGGCTGGCGAACCCGACTTGGCGTATCGGTCGGTCACATTGACAGCGCGGACGATCCCGTCGTCATCATCTCGCCACGCAGCGGGAAACCGAACCGGCGAATCATTCCATGTCACTGCATAGACCGCGTGCGGCGCCTCGTCGCGCCGCGCAGTCGAGACGCGGTCCGCGAACCACGCCTTGTCGAGGTTGTCGCCGTCGGGTTCGGCTGCACCAGTGAAGTGCCAGCCGTTGTCCCAGACCTCGACCCACGAATGATTGCCGCTGCCGTCGAGCCACATCGGAATCCCCGCAAAGCGGGCTGGAATTCCGACAGATCTGCAGGCATCGACGAGCAGGATGGCGAGCCCAGTGCATGACGCCATCCCTGATTCCATCGATTCGCTCGGGCTCTGGTCTGCCTGCCTGCGCTTCGTCGAATACTTGACGCCGACCATCGGAAAGAGCTCGCGGTTGATGATGACGGCGGCGCTTCCCGGGGAGGTCGCCTTCGCGATCATCGGCAGGCACTTCTGGCGCAAGGTCGCTCGCCACTCGTCTCGAGTCTCGTTGATGCACGCATAGGGCAGGATGCAGTCAAGAAAAAGTTGTTCGCTCACGGCGGCGTGCCAGGGCGCGCTCTGCCACGCTTTGTAGGCCTCGTCGCAGTTCTCAAGCAGAAACGCCCCAGAGAGATTCTGGAGATCGCGGCGCGGCATATGCGTGACCAACCAAGTCATCGCTGACTTCTGAGCGCTTGGTACTTCTCGAAGCGCCCTCTCGATCTCTGGGCTGTTTGCCTTCGCGTCTTCGAGTGCGCTTGCGACTGCGTCCGCCGAAGCGTCTGCGCGAGCGGGTTGGGCGCAGATGCAAAGGCACGTGAGCGCGAAGGAAAGCAGCGCGCAGTCGCGAAGAGAGAGGGTCATCTTGGCGAAGATACTTGCTGCGAGAGCGCAGTTTGGATCAGCGTCTCGGTGCGAATGCGACTTCGAATCGCGAGGTGCCCGACGAGCACCACGCCAAGAAGCAGCGGAATGAACCCCAGCAGCGGCCACGACGGGAGCGTCTTCCATGCGCCATTGGCGACGCGCTCTGTCCCGACGAGGATTGCGGCGAAGCCAACCACAATCAAGATCGAAATCCAGTCCAGCATTGCTGAGAGCGGTGCGAGCGCCCGTCGCTGCGCGTCAAGGGGAAGTGCAAGCAGTTCGTCTTTTCTGGGGACATTCACGATGCCCGGGACCGTTCGAAGCAGCCACCGCGTGCCAGGAGTCAGCCCGACCATGAGCAACGCAGTCGCTGTGCCGATGACTGGAAGGAGAAACCAGTTGGAAAACGTCGGTGGACCAAAGCGATCAGGCATGCCACCAATGTCGAAGTGAAGCGGGATCGACTGGGGAAGCGTTGGATGAAGAACGATCGCGATGACCCACATTGCAATCGTTGCGATGGCAAGCACAGCCAGTCCAAGGATCCGCATGCGTGAGATTCTACGAGTTCACTCGCTCGGCCTCGCGCGCCGATTCGTGCGTCTGCGCGATCTTGGCACGCGTCAGTTCCCGCTACCCGGGCATGTTCTGCGCGACCCAACTTGCTTCGCTGAGGCACGTTTCTACCGCTGGCAGCAACCAGTTGTCTTGATTCGCAAACCACAGGCGATCGCTGATTGGTCTGCGCAGAATGTCGCAGAGATCGCCGGAGTAGGCGCCAGGCCTCGCATAGGGCATCGCGTGTCCCCAGCGGGTCATCCGAATCGAAGCGACATCCTGTGAACTGACGCCGACGATGTCGAGCATTCGTTTGATCTGCGGTGCGGCAATCTCGGCGTAGGTTTGCAATGTCTCGTCGGCGATGATCGAGAAGCGCGCGGTGTGCCACGGGAGCGGCCAGTAGAGCGTCAGTATGTCTCCATGCGGATGCGGCGTCGCAAGCGCAAACGTGCCGTTGACCGCGTCGGTGATCCTCCTGTCGAGTTCGAATGCCTCTTCGTCCATCGGGAATTGATCATCGTGGATCGCAAAGAGGTCGTAGAACTGTTCGTGAACCCGCTCCTTGAGAAGCACATTGACGACCAAGTACGCGACCGTCGGAACTTGATGCACCGCCTCGAACTTTTCGGGGTCGAGAGTGGCCAGATCGGGAAGCATGTGCTTGAGGATGTGCTTGGATCCCGCATAGACAACGCTCTTCGCGGCAATGGTGTGCGTCGTGCCGCTGGGGTCGCGCCACGCGAGTAGCACGCCCTCTTTCAGCATCTTGATGTTGGTCACGATGCACTGAGCCCGAAGGCGAGGACGTCCGTTCGAGCGGTGGGGCAGTCGTGCCAGTTCCTTCCAGAGAAGGGTCGCAAACCCCGCATTCCCGCCTGGCAACACGATTCGGCCGAACTCCTCTGCGGCTACAAAGTTCCAACCTGCTGCCGCAGAGAGTTCGTCCCATCCGACTCCGAAACTCGAATAGCAGTACGCCTGCAGGGCTTTCGCTAGGAGCGGCGGCGTCGCCTGTCCACAGCACTCGTCGACAGCACCATGAAAGGTTTGCGTGTCTAGCGATCGGATGAAGTCCCGCATGGCGGGATCCGTCCACGGGATCTCCGGATACTTGATGTTGGCGAAGTGCTCGACGGTCGTTCGATATTGCTGCAGTGCTGCGAGTTCTGCGGGAGTGCAGTCCTTGCAGATGTCGTCGAGGAGTTTCCCCCCGTATTCGAAGCGAAATCCGCTGCCCTCGTCAACTTCGGCGAGCCGATAGACGCCGAGTTCGGTGTAGAGGGTGTCGAGCTCGTCGCCTTCGTCAGGCACCATGAAGTAGGCGCTGCCGAGGGAGTACGGCAACTGCTTCCACTTTTCGCCCATGGCATTGCCGCCAAAGCGAGGCCTCAGGTCGAAGAGCGCGAAGTCGCGCTCGCGCATCGCGTACGCGCTTGCGAGTCCAGAGAGACCGCCGCCGATGATCGCGACATCGATGTGCTCGTCGGCCTGTGCCCAGGTCGTCGGCGACTCTGGATTGTGGAAGGGGAGGTATCCCGCGTCGAACGAATCACCGAACCAAGTTGGAGCGAATGGGAGCCCGCCGACCGAAATGGTTAGTCCATTGGGGGGGATGGCAAGAATCGGACGGGTCTTCGAAAGTGGGATCCACGGCGGAATGTGTCGAGACGATCTCGGCAGCGACCACGCTCCGCGGCTGTTGGGAGCGACCATCAGTGCGCCGACTGCTGCAAGCCCGGCTTGCAGAAAGTGGCGACGAGGCACACCGTTGGACATGGGAGTCTTGCCGGATTCGGACATCGACCCAATCCTAATGCGAGATCGGTGCGATGCCACTCTGATTTCAAATTGTCTTTGGCACTGCGCTTGTCCGAAATTGCTGCACGCGCGACAATCAAGGGCATGCTGCAGCAGAAAGCACCGAAGTGGATTCGTCGATCAATTGGGCTGGTGGCGTGCGGGGCCTTCGCAGTTCTCGCATGTTCGCGTGGCGTCGCAGATCCGCCGGCACCGAAGCCGGCTCCGGCGGTCGCCTCGGCGCAAGTTTCAGAAGCGACGTTTGCCGTGGCTGAGCCAGTCGAACTGAAACTGAGAGACGCGAAGCGCGATCTTGAGTTGGCTGTGCGGGTCGTGTATCCGGGGAAGCAGTTGGGTGACGCGGCGAATGGGGGCGAGGCACTCCCGACGAAGTGGCCGCTGGTCGTCTTTTCGCATGGCATGGGCGGATCGTTCGACGCCTTCGAGGGTCTCGCCAAGTATCTCGCTGCGCGTGGGTTCGTTGTCATTCGTCCGACACACAGCGACTCGATTGCACTGCGACGCAAGCGAGGTGAAGACGTTCGCGGCTTCGCGCGCGACCCCAAGGCCTACACCAAGAATGTCGACCTGAAGGGTCGGGTGCTGGACTGCTCGCTCATCCTTGACTCGCTCGACGTGATTGAGTCCAAAG
This sequence comes from uncultured Singulisphaera sp., assembly GCA_964356445.1. Lineage (GTDB taxonomy): Bacteria > Planctomycetota > Phycisphaerae > Phycisphaerales > SM1A02 > F1-60-MAGs104. Next base: position 18,248 of record CAYHHO010000036.1, read on the forward strand.
TCGCTGGTCTGAAACATGGAGAAGGTCGTGGCATGATCGACCGCGAGCGAATTGCGATGGCCGGCCACTCGGCTGGCGCGATGACGACTCAGTTGTCGATCGGCGCGAAGGGTCGCGGACTCGACAGGACGATCAAGTCGTTTCTAGAGCCTGTGGTGAGCATCGCCGATCCTCGGTTCAAGGCAGGAATCATCGTGTCCGGCGCAGGAACCAAGTCGAAGATCTTCACCGAAGAGTCATACGAAATCGCCGTGCCGATTCTCGTCATCACTGGATCGCTCGACTTATCGAAGGCGTCGAGTGAAGATCCAGAGAGCCGCAAGAGCGCGTTCATGCTCTCGCGCGGCACGGAGAAGGGCGGGCCGCCTGCTTGGTTGATGTTCATTGAGGGCGCGACCCACTCGAGTTACTCGGGGAAGGGCGCTGGGCAGTTGCTTGACGGTTCTCCCCGTGGCGCGACGGATCCAGAGATTGTTGCGCGTGTGACGAACGAGGTGGTCGCGCGATTTCTCAACGCGGTGCTTCTCGGCGACGGCGCTTCTCAGGAGTGGCTGTCAACGCCATCCGAGATCGCAGCGCTGAGTCAGGGGACAGCGTCTGTCGAATCCAAGTGATTTTCTTCAGCTGACGACTCGTGCGGCGACTCGCCGTCTTCCTGCTGCCACCGATGACCGAAGTCTGGTCGTGCGTACACGAGCCAAAGGACGATCCCGGTAAAGAGCGTTGCAGCGCCGAATATGCGGGTGGCGCGACCAAGCCGGAAGTACCGCATGAACTGCGGCGGCATGTTCGCGGATCGATACGCGCGGTGGGCCAGCACGGTGCTGGCGATCGAATGCACGAGCATGACTCCCAAGGCCCCTACGGTCGCGACCGGCAGAGTTTCAGGCTTGTTCAACACCATAAAGGTGTACGCAAGTGCGACGACAATCGGGACGGCAAGATTGAGCATCGATGCGTTGGCCGAGATGCTGACGAGTTCGCTTCGATGAGATGCGCCAAGTGACCTCAGTGCCGCACGCCAGAAGTGAGATGCGACGAGGATGCAGAGGACGAAAACTCCAAGCAGGATGCCAAGCAAGTTGTCCATGAGTGGGAGAGGGGGAGAGTGGGAGTTTCCTACGAGTTCGCGGGGGTGACGGCGGCGGGCGCGGCGGCGGGTTCTTCGATCGCGTCAAGTGCGAGTGCGGCGGTACTGTCGCCGAAGCGTTCTGCTGGAACCTGCATCGAGCGCAGCATTGAGAGATACAGGTTGCACAGCGGAGTCCCGACCGCGGCGGTTCGAAGAGGCGCATGCTTCACTCCATGTGCGCTCCCGCCTGCGAGAATGATCGGAAGGTCGTCGTGATTGTGGCGATTGCCATCCGCGATCGCTCCACCGTAAAGCACCGTGGTGCTGTCAAGCAGGCTTCTGCCGTTTTCCTGCGCGCCGCGCAGCGCAGTCAACAGATGCGCGAGACGCTCGCCCTGCCAGCGATTGATCGCTGCAAACTTGCCGCGCTTCGCCTGATCGTCTGCGTGGTGGCTGACATCGTGATGGCCTTCTTTCACACCGATGTCGGTGTAGGCGCGGTTGGATCCCTCGTTCGCAAGCATCAGCGTCACGATGCGAGTCTGATCGAGCTGCAGCCCCAACACCGCCATGTCCGAAAGCAGGGTGATCCGCTCGCGGTAGTCAGTTGGAGCGTTTGGCGCTGTGAACTGCGTGCGCTGTCCATCGCGATCGGCGCGCGCCATCGACTGCATCCGACGCTCGAGTGCGCGGACTCCTTCGAGGTACTCGTCGAGCTTTCGGCGATCCGACACGCCGACGCGCGCAGCGAGCGCAGACGCTTGGCCAGCGACACCATCGAGGATGCTCCTTCGCAGTGTCAACCGCCGCTCGCGCGCCTCTGGCGACTCGCCTTCGGGTCCCGTCGAGAAAAGCGACTCGAAAACCCGGCGAGGATCGTCTTCCTTGCCGTTGGGAGTGTGAGGACCGCGCCACGAGATGTTCGCGCTGTACGCGCAGCTGTATCCGGAGTCGCAGTTACCTGCGGTCATCGTCGGTTCGCCGCCGAGTTCGAGGCTGTCGAGGCGCGTCGTGCCTGCGATGTGCGATGCGGCCACCTGATCGACGCTGATGCCGACACTGATGTCGCCGCCAGAGGTCTTGAATGGATGCGCACCTGTCAGGAAGCACGCCGCGCTTCGAGCGTGATCGCCTGGTCCGTCGCCGAGAGCCTCTGCGTTTCGGTGGCAGAGGTTTTTCATGACCGAGAAATGCCCAGCGTGATCGGCGAGCGCGCCGACTGCTGAGCCAGGCCACGACGGCATGTCGACGCCGTTAGGAAGGAAGACGAACATCAGGCGCGCTGGCGGCGACGCAAGAGTGGCTCGTGCAGCGGCGCTCGCAGTGCGCGTCCAAAGCGTGCGCCCTGGGAGCATTGCTTCAAGCATGGGAAGTGCGATGACTGCGCCAGCGGCGCGCAGCACCGTTCGACGAGAAATGTTTCCGGTTTCGCGACTCATTCTGCACCCCGCAGGCGAAATGAAGGACTCTCAACGACTGCGCGCACGATGTCTTGGAGTGTAGGTCGCGTCGGAAGCGATCCCATCAACTCGTCGATCTCATCATCGCTGGATTCTTCCTGCGCGCATCCGGTGGCGTACACCATCATGTGCTTCACGAGCGCTCTCGTGAACTCGGGGTTGCCCCGCAGCTTTCTGCGAAGTCCATTGAGTCCAGCAAGCTCGCTTCCGTCTGGCAGCGTTCCATTGTTGTTGACTTCGAACCCATCAGCACGGTCGCGGACTCTGCCAACCGGGTCGAAACTCTCGAAGGCAAATCCGATCGCATCCATCGTTCGATGACATGCGGCGCAGTTGGGATCGCTACGGTGGATCTCCATGAGTTCGCGAATCGACTTGCCTCCACGGTCTTCGACTTTTTCTGGGATCTGCTTGGTGCCAGGCGGCGGCGGCGGGGGAGCTGCATCGAGAAGTGCATCGAGCACCCACTTCCCGCGCTTGACGGGCGAGGTTCGAGTTGGATTGCTTGTAGCGGTCAGGACGCTCGCGTGCGCCAATACTCCGCCGCCACGCTTCGAATCTGCTGGGACCCGAGTCATCCCGTCGCCTTGAGGCGTCGTCATTCCATAGTGCTTCGCGAGGCGTGGATTGACGAAGGTGTAGTCAGAGTCGATCAGCGTTTCGACGGGACGATTCTCGCGCAGGACGCTCTCGAAAAACATCACCGTCTCGGTGCGCATCGATCGCAGCAGCGCCGCGTCGACGTCCGGAAACTGCGAGGAATCCGGCATCTTTTGGCCCAGCCCATCGATGGCGAGCCACTGTGTCGCGAACCGCTCCGCAAGGGTCGACGATCGAGGATCTTGCAGGAGTCGCTCGACTGCCTTGGCGCGACCGATTGGCGTAGCAAGTTCGCCGCGCTGCGCTGCGCTGGCGAACTTCTCGTCGGGACAGCTGGCCCAGATGAAGTACGCCATGCGCGTGGCAAGGTCGCTCGGCGCCAGTTCGTCGCCGGACCCTGCGGCAGTCGAGGTTCGAAAGAGAAACTCAGGATGCACGAGCAATGCCACGAGCACAGCACGTAGCCGCTCGTCACTTGTGCTGTCGCTTGGCAGCGAACTGGTCACCGATGCGAGTAGTGCGAGGTCTGCAGCAGTCGCAGCGCGTCGCAGGAAGCGCTCCACCAACCAGCGCTGCGCGCGTTCGTTGCGGGCGCTTGCAGGTTGACCGGCAGCAGCGGCGTCCATCGCGAATTGCCAGGCAGGCGTCCTGTACGGTTCGAGCGGTCCATCGATCGTGAGCGAGACGATGAACGCGTTTCGATCGGCGGGCTTCCCACCCGGTCCATCCTTGATGTAGTAGTCGTTGTCGAAAGTGAGCGCGATCGACTGTTCGCCGTCCTTCAACGCGCGTTCCACTCGAAAGGTGCCAGGCTCCTGCTTGCCCTCCTTGACCTTGAAGTCTGCGATCCGCTTCTTGCCTGCGAGGACACCGATGCGGACTGCCTCGGGCCCAGCCTGATCGCCGCCTGCGCGCAGCGAGATTGCATAGGTGCCTGCTCTGGGCAGGTCGATTGGGAACCGCGCCTCGCCCTGTGACCAGAGCACTGCCCCAGCGTCAAGTGTTCGACCAGCGCCCTCGGTGACGTTCATCGTCTTGCCTGCGACGACGATCGACACGGGCTTGGTGACAGATGAGTTGGGAACCGCTCGAGCTGCGATCGCCTCTGCCATCGTCACATACTTCTCCAGCGCTGTCGGCGCGAGACTCAGGACCGCGCCGACATTGTCGAAGCCAGCTCCGACGTCGTCCGGTGGAAGCGACCCGAATTCACTCACATCAATTCCGAGGAGATCGCGAAGGGTGTTGGAATATTCGGCGCGGTTCAATCTCCGCGGGGGGCCGCCTCGAGGAACAATGACCCGATCCGCGGACGCAATCGCGTGGCGCAGAAACTCCGCTCCTGCAGCGCGCTCTAGCGCGTCTGGGTGCTCGTCGCTTTCAGGCGGCGGCATCTCACCCGCAGAAAACCTGCGCAGCGCCTTGCGCAGCAGCGATCGATCTGATGCAGTCGTCGACGACGAAGTCAACCGATCGAGCACCCCGTCGAGGTTGAACTTGCCTTTCGGCTTCGAACCGCCATGGCAGTCGATGCACCAGGCGTCGAGTGATGCGGCGGCGCGCGCGCCGTCAGTTTCGTCGACGAGACTGCCAGCGGGGCACGCAAGAAAGAGCCCAACCGTTGTGGCGAGCGCGTACATCTCGCAGCACGCTATCCGCGGCGCACGCTCGATGCACGAAAAACGCCCAGATTCGTTCGACTAAGGAGTCGTAGTCAGCGATGCGCTCGGCTTCGCACTTGGCGCAGCCGCGGAACGTAGCGCTGCCTTGCGCTCGAGTGCAGCGGTACGCGCCTGTCCCGCGCTGATCTGCTCTGCCGCTTGGGGGGCGCGGTCGAGCAGCAGCGACGCGATCTGCCTTTCGATGACAAGCGCGCCATCGAGGTCGCCCTTGACTTCGGTTCCTCGAGCAAGCGATTCAAGCGACGCTGCGAGCAGGAGCGGTGAAGTGCCATCATTCCTGCGTCCTTCGATTGCCAGTTGGAGATTCAGCATCGCTTCCTCGAACTGGGTGAGATCCTTCACTTGAGCATCCGGTGTTGGCATCTTCGAACCCGTCGAAAGCAGGAAGAGCGTCTCTGCGAGTTTCTGCCACGATGCCGTTACTGTTGGGTGTTTGGATCCATAGCGAGGCAGGATGAGCTCGACCGCCTTTCGCTGGTGGACGAGAGCGAGTTCAGGGCGATCGCGCGCAAGTTCGATGTTGGCCAGGAGCGCGAGGCTCCTGCCAAGTCGCCAGTCCTGCGCCCCGAACTTCTTCACGAGCACACCGGCCGATTCGTCCGCATAGCGCCATGCGTCGTCGTATCGCTTCGCCTTGAGCAGTGTCGTGGCTCGTGAGAAGAGCGTTCGCGAAAGTTCCTCACCGCGCTCGGTATCGATCTTGCGCATCAGAGTGACCGACTCATCTCCGAGTTTGTCGCTCAGCGCCAGCTCATTCAGGTCGCAGTAGACGGCGCTGAGGTGGGTCATGGTCTGTGCGGTTGATGGATCGAGCGGCGAGAGGTGCGTTCGTCGAAGCTCAAGTGCTTCCTCGTATGCGGTGCGCGACTCTTGGGTGCGACCAATCCAGTAGAGAGCGCGCGCGAACTCGTGGAGCGCATTGGCGAGCGCGACCTGATCCGTCTCGTCGCCGCCCTGCGCTCGCTGACGCCGATACTCCACAGCTGGCATCATCGTTCGCGCAGCTGACTCGTAGTCGGTGAGCGAAGTGAAGACAGGGCCGATGGTCTCGCGAACATCGTTGGCGATGTCCGGCTGGGTGGCGAGTTTCTCGGCTGCTTCCTTCTCGACGAGCTTCAGGAAGTCTCCGACGGTGACTGTCGTGCCGAGTTGTGCTCCGGATGAAACATTCGAAGACTTCAGTGACGAAAGAAACACATCGAGCGTTCTCATGGCGCGGTCGTTCTGCCGAATCGCATCACTCCAGAGGACGAACATGACCACCGAGAACGCGACCAACGCGACGGCTGCGACAGCGCTGGATCCGACGGCGAGGCGATTGCGCCGCACGAACTTTTCGAGGCGGTACCGCGTGCCTGGAGGACCAGCGAGCACCGGCTCGCCATCGAGAAAACGCCGCAAATCCGCGGCAAGTCCGCTGGCGGACTCATAGCGGCGCGTGCGATCCTTCTCGAGGCACCGCATCGTGATCCAATCGAGGTCGCGCTTGAGTTGTCTTTCGAGCGATCCGTACTCGATCCGTCGCGCAGATGTGATCGCTGCCCGCGTCTCAGGAGTTGCCTTCGCCAACCGCACGCTTGGTCGAGGCGGATCAAAGTCCATGATCGTTCGATGCAAGTGTGCGATCCCGCTCTTTCGAATCGTCTCCGATTCGATGGGCGTTGACCCGACGAGCAGTTCGTAGAGGATGACGCCGAGCGCATAGATATCGCTTCGCGTGTCGATGTCGATCGTCCCGCCCTCGGCTTGCTCAGGACTCATGTAGACGGGCGTTCCGACGAACTGCCCGAACTGCGTCTCCATCACGTTCTCGCCTGCGGCGCCCGAAACGACCTTAGCGATTCCGAAGTCGATGACTTTCGTCCTGAAGCCTTCCTCGGTCTCGCTCACGAGGAGATTGCCGGGCTTGAGGTCGCGGTGCACGACTCCCTTCATGTGCGCGTGCTGCACGGCGTCGCAGACTTGCGCGAGCAATTCGATGCGAGTACGGATATCAAGCTTTCGGTTGTCGCAGAAGTGCCCAAGCGGTTCGCCGGGCGCGTACTCCATCGCGAAGTATGGTTGCCCATCTGGATTCGTTCCCGCGTCGAAGAACTTCGCCAGCCCGGGGTGATCCATAATCGCGAGCGACTGCTGCTCTGCGGCGAATCGGACCAACATGGTTGGCGTCGCGAACGCCATCTTCATCACTTTCAACGCGACTTTTCGCCGAATCGGTTCAGTTTGATTCGCCAGATAGACGACGCCGAATCCGCCTTCTCCGAGTTTCGTCAGGATTTGGTACCGACTGCTGATCGTGGGTATGCCAGACTTGGAATCAGGCACGAGCGAATCGCCCGCCCAAGAGCGCGAGTCCAGTTGCGTTGCGCGGCTCGCAGCATCGCCCTGCGAAGAATCGGCCGTCACGTCCAAGTCGCGCGGTTTGGATGACTTTCCCGATGGATTCGGTGGAATCGTCGGCTCTGCATCATCCGATGTCGGCATCGGTTGAGTGTAGGCGGCGAATCAGCGTCGACGCCTGCGCGCGACGATGAGTGAGAGCCCCAAGAGCGCCAGTGACCCCGGCGCAGGAACCGCCGCGTATTCGATGACGAGCTGCGGGCGCAGCGCTGCGTCAAGCGACTCGCTCGAGTCGAAGCGGCGGGTGGTTCCCGGCGCAGACTCGTCTCCCATGAGCAGCCATCCCATTGCGGACTGTGGGTTCGACAGCCAGGACTGGACATCGATGCGAAGTTGGTCCGAAGTCCACGAGTAGTAGCCGACGTCACCCACCAGAGCGGTAGCGCTTAGGGCAGTGTCGAAGTCGCCGCCGGGTGTTGACCAGAACGTGCCCGGGTAAGACGCGTGAATCCACGTCGCGTCGCCAACGAGCGCAGTTGTCCCGCTCCCTTCATTGCCGCTTGCATCGCTGGCGCCTTCGGTCCAGTTGCTCGTCATCCGATGGAGCGAAAACGAGTGGAGACTCGTGCTCGTCGAGGCAACGTGCAGCCGCAGGGTGGCGGAGAGAATCGTCGCTCCTTCGGGCAGCGCGGCGAATGCATCGAACGCCAGAAGTGCTCTGCGAGCCTGCGGTTGGTTCGTTGATCCTGCGAAGAAGAATTGCCCGGAACCGTTGCCGAGCGCACCCGTTGCACTCTCGTAGAGCGTCGTGTCACGAGTCGCGGACAATTCGATAACCGCTCCCTGTGCTGAGATCGAGAGTGCGACGGCGCCGAGCGTGCTTGCGAAACAACGAGCGAGCATCAAGGCAAGATGCCACGATTCGTAGAACGTGCAACTTGCGTACGGAAGAATCGGGGGGATCCGACTCGAAAACAGTCGATTGCGGCTGGAGCAGGTGAAGCGGCACCGCGTCGCGCCGTGCGCAGGTCGGAGGGATGATGATCGACTCCGTAGCATCGGCTTCCATGGTTGCATCAGTATTCGCGTGCCTTCTCATGAGTGCAGACTCTGTCAACCCAGTCACGACCCAGCAAGCGCCATCTCC
>CAYHHO010000037.1:0-26021 GCA_964356445.1 uncultured Singulisphaera sp.
CCCAAAGGTTCAGGAGATCGCCAAGGAGATCTTCCAAACCACCGAGCTTGATCGAAGCATCAACCCAGACGAAGTCGTCGCAGTTGGCGCAGCGATTCAAGGTGGAGTGCTCCAAGGAGAGGTGAAGGATGTCCTCCTGCTCGATGTCACGCCGCTTTCACTCGGCGTCGAAACCCTCGGCGGGGTGATGACTCGACTGATTGAACGCAACACCACGATTCCAACCAGCAAGAAAGAGGTCTTCTCGACAGCTGCAGACAACCAGACATCCGTCACGATTCATGTTCTGCAGGGTGACCGCGAGTTTGCCGCTGACAATCGAAGCCTTGGCCGCTTCGATCTCACTGGCATCCCATCGGCCCCGCGCGGAGTGCCGCAGGTCGAAGTGGAATTCTCCATCGATGCCAACGGCATCATGAATGTCGCTGCGACCGACAAGTCCAGCGGCAAGAAGCAGGAGATCCGCATCACGGGTTCCAGCGGACTCAGCAAGGACGAGGTTGAGCGCATGCGACGCGAAGCCGAAGAGAACGCGGGTGCCGACAAGAAACGCCGCGAACTCGTCGATGTGCGCAATCAAGCTGAACAAGCGATCTATGCGACGAAGAAGGCGCTTGAAGAACACGGCACCAAGATCTCTGCGGAAGGCCGTGGCACGATTGAGAGCGCGATCTCGAACCTCGAGTCCAAGGTCAAGGAAGACGATCGCGCAGCGATCGAAGCTGCCCTCAAGGGATTGAATGACGCGTCGATGGAACTCGGCAAGGCGGCATATGAAGCAACGAAGGCTGCGAAGCCAGACGGTGGCGCTTCAGGCGACTCAACAGCTGGCGCGACCAAGGGCAAGGATGACATCATCGATGCCGAGTACGAGGTCAAGGACGGAAACTAACCGTCACCCAACCGTGTAGGCCGGCGAAGAGACCTCCCGCGCGAGTCGCGGAGGCGGCACGCGTCCGCGCAGGGGGCCAGAGCATGTTTGAGCGCTGGGAGGTTTTCACGGCGCCCCTCTGAAATGGTGGGTTCGTGTCGAAAAACGACACGAACCCACCATTTCAAGGGTCGAGACGCGTGATGGTGCTTCGCACGTCTGCGCGCCAAAAACAAGATCGCCCCCGAGAACTCTCGGGGGCGATTTGATTCAGGGAATTGGGAACCGATTTCGCGCGAACTCAGCGGCGTCGGCGACCGATCAAGCCCGCAAGACCGAGAAGTGCAATTGCTCCAGGCGCAGGAACTGCAGTGCCTGAGACGACCACATTGTCGATTCGATTCGTTCCACCCGATGCGGTGGTGACGAGCGATCGCAGGCGAAAGAGCACGCTGCCTTGATTGTCAGCAGATGCATCAGCAGTGCCAGTCGTCGTGAACGCGCTTTGATGAGCTCCAGCGACAGTCCAACTGAGGGTGTTCGATCCAGCCAGTCCGGCTTGGATCACCGTGTAGCTTGCGATCAGCGTCGACCAATTCGTACCGCCGTCAACGCTCATAACGAGCTGGAAGGAAGACGGACCTGTTCCGCTTCGCGTCTGATCCCACGAGAGGCTCACGCCTTCGTATCCGCTCGTAGAGACGCTGACTTGGTAGTAGTCGCCAATCACCCAGTTGTTGCTGCTGAACGAGTACTGGGATCCATTGCCGGACGGCGATGAATAGGCAGTCACGGCTGCGGCGTGTCCGCTCGAGAGGCTTGTGCCCGCAGTCGCGTCGCCCTCTGTCGCCACACCATATGTGTAACTCGTTCCGACAGTGCCGGCGGTAACCGCGGTTGTCATGCTCCACCCAGCGATGACGGCGCCCGATGCGGACACCGAGAGTGCGGACGCGACGAAAGCCGCCGCTGCGACGGATGTCTTTAGATTGTTCATAAGCGGAGTTCCCTGAATCAATGGCGTCGACCAGTTCAACTGATCGCCCTTTGACCTCTCCTACCTTCCTTGAATCTATCACCGAATCCAAGCGACACAAACGAAATAACTCGCTTTCGCGCCGAATTAGCGCAGCAAGAACATCGTCATTTCCCCCAATAACCGCCATCCCGCACATCTGAAAGGTTCGCTACCATCCCAAGGCTTCAATTGCCTCCGAATCGACCGTTACTCCGGGTTGCAGATGGTCTGCAACCGCAGTGACCGACTCAGTTTAGGACTGCCCATGGAAGCCATAAAAGGCATCGGTGTCAGCTCTGGAATCGCCATCGGACGAGCGGTCATTCTTTCCGAGATCGACCGAAGCGTTTCGTTTCGGACCGTCCCAAAGGGGCGCGTCCCTGACGAAATCTCCAGAATGGAGAGCGCGCTCGAGGCCGTAAAGCAGCAGATTCTGCAACTGCGAAAGAAAATCACCCTCCGAGGCGACTCCGACGCTGCGCGAATCTTCGACTTTCATCTTGGGCTCCTCGCGGATCCGTCGCTCATCCAACCCATCCGCGCGGACATTGAGCGTGAGTATGTCGTTGCCGAATACGCGATCGCCGAGAACTTCAAGAAACTCTCCGACCGCCTGCGCGCGATGGGATCAGAGATCTTCGTGCAGAAGGCCACCGATGTGATCGACCTCGAGCGGCGCGTGCTTGCTGCCCTTGGAGTTCGGGCGAGCGAACGACTCGTCGGAAGCAAAGACCCCGTGGTCATCATCGCGCACGAACTCACGCCGAGCCAGACTGTCGAACTCCACCGAGCGCACATCGTTGGCTTTGCAACTGATGCCGGCGGATTAACCGGTCACACCTCCATCCTCGCGCGCGCCCTAGAAATCCCCGCAGTCGTCGGTCTGAGCAAGGTCACGACAGATGTCGAAGACGGCGACATGGTGATCATCGATGCCGAGGGTGGAGTCGTCATCGTCCGACCTGATGACACGGTCCTTGCGCGTTACCAAATTCTCGCGCGCGAAGTACGGCAGCGACAACACGCCCTTCGAAGTGACGCTCGGCAACTCTCGGTCACACGCGACGGGATGCCAATCGAACTGCTTGGAAACATCGAGTTTCCCGAGGAAATAGTGGCAGTTATCGAAAATGGCGGCGCGGGGGTTGGGCTCTATCGAACCGAGTTTCTTTACCTCGCAAGCGACATCGCTCCGACGGAGGAAGTCCAACTCGAGAGTTACAAGCGTGCCATCGAACTTTCGGCCGGTCGCCCGCTGACGATTCGAACACTTGACCTCGGCGCGGACAAGTACACGCAGGGTCATCTCGTCGAGGCAGAGCGCAATCCCTTCCTTGGTCTGCGCAGCATTCGGTTTTGTCTTGCCAACCCAGAGATGTTCAAGGCACAACTGCGCGCCCTCCTTCGTGCCAGTGCACATGGACCCATCAAGGTCATGCTGCCGTTGGTGACGAATGTGATGGAACTGCGACAGACGAGGATGATCCTCAACGATCTCGCAGAAGAGCTCGACGAGGAGCAGATCCCGTTCGACCGCAACATTCCCATCGGCATCATGGTTGAGACGCCAGCCGCCGCGCTCATGGCGAGAGCCTTCGCCAACGAGTCTCGGTTCTTCTCGATCGGCACCAACGACCTCGTGCAATACACGCTGGCGGTGGATCGAGGCAACGAGCGAGTGGCTGGCCTCTACAACGCGGCAAACCCCGCCGTGCTCATGCTCATTAAGAGCATTATTCGGACCGCTCGCCACGTCGGAATCGATGCCTCTGTCTGCGGCGAGATCGCCGGACAGCCACTTTTCACCCCGTTGCTCCTGGGAATGGGAGTGCGTACACTCTCTATGTCACCTGGACAGATCCCCGCAGTGAAGCGGGTGGTTCGGGGGCTTGAGATCGAACACTGTGAGTCACTCGCGAGGCGGGTTGGCTCGTTCGACTCAGATCGGCAGGTACTTGCGTGCCTGCGCGACGAATTACGGCGAATCGACCCGGAGGCACTCGCAGGCTCAGAAGGCGGCTAGTGCCAGTCACAACGAACGACTGAACAGACATGCATCGATGAAGGAAGGACCCGCGGAGTGGCTCAGCGTCGAACTGGAAGATCCAGAGGCGACGCTCACTTCGGCTCCGAGGACCCCAGTCGAGCATGTGGACGGAACATCTGCGATGCAGGTTGAACAACTTCCTTGGATTCCAACGACCTTGTCGGTCGACCAACGCGACCATGAGAGCCATGAGCATCTCGTACGCGCGGATTCCCATCGCGGGACGTTCCGTCATGAATCGCCGCCCATGCGCGGCAGAATGACAACGTGCCAACAAACCAAGATCACCATGACGACGCCTCGACTGACGACCGCAACGCACCTCTGAACGAGAGTGCTCGGGGGAAAGACAATCAGGAGAGTGCACCCGAAGACTTTCACGAGTCGCAGGACGAACCATCCGCATCTCGCGAGTCTGCGCAAGAGCCACAAGAACTCGTGAATCCCGATGACTACGCAGAGGAGGCGATCGAGCGCGAAGCCCTCGAAGCCCAAGCCGCTGAAGATTCTGCGGATGAACTCGTCGAAGCCTCGGTGCAGGATGATGCAGAAGACCTAGAAGCGCCCGCCTCGGAGAGTGAGGAATTCGAAGACGCAGCGGTCGATGGAGCGGCGGAAGAAGAGACAGAAAGCGCGCTCGACGAACCTATCCCAGGTGCTGATGGGGAGGCCGACGCTGACTCGCCGACGGATCCAGAGACTTCGCAGGCTCCTCGGAGTCGCCCGAAGTCGCGCACGCGCGCGGCGAAGGCGCTTCCCAAGCGCAAGGTCACTCTCGTCATCAACGACGAGCCCGGTGACGAGTGCCGCATCGCAATCCTCGCCGACCATCGGCTCGATTCGTACTTCTCAGAGCGTGAGGCATCGGCGACAAATGTGGGCAGCATCTACAAGGGCCGCGTGATGAATATTGAGGGGGCGATTCAGGCCGCGTTCATCGACTTCGGATCTGGGCAGAACGGATTCCTGCACATCAGCGACCTCCATCCCAAGTACTTCCCCGGCGAAGAGCGCACGGAACAAGTCGGCAAGAAGATCGGACGAAGTGAGCGCCCACTGATTCAACAGGCGCTCCGCAAGGGTCAGGAGATTCTGGTTCAGGTCATCAAGGAAGGGCTTGGATCGAAGGGTCCGACACTGACGAGTTACCTCAGCCTTCCAGGTCGATTGCTTGTGATGATGCCAGACATGGATCGTGTCGGCGTTTCGCGGCGCGTTGACGACGAGGATCAAAGGCGCGAAATGCGCAAGATCTTGGACTCGCTGAACCTGCCCGAGGGGTTCGGGTTCATTCTTCGCACCGCTGGCTTCGACAGCACGAAGACCGAACTGCAGCGAGACGCGGCATACTTGCAGCGGCTCTGGGACGCGATGGCGAAGCGAAGTGCGAAGACTGGCGCACCCTGCGAGCTCTACACCGAGAGCGATGTGCTCGTGCGGACCCTTCGGGATCACACCGATTCGACCGTCGAGTCGATCATCGTCGATAGCCCTGGGGCATTCGAACGCGCAAAGATGTTCCTCGATGTCATCGCGCCAAAGACTTCGGGCAAGGTGCTCTATTACAACGGGAAGGCTCCGATCTTCGAGGCATATGGAATTGAGCGCCAGATTGATGAGATTCACTCGCGCACGGTTCCCCTGCCATCCGGCGGCGCGCTGGTCTTCGATCAGACTGAAGCCCTCGTCGCCATCGATGTCAACAGCGGACGAAGTCGAAGCGCTCGCGATTCCGAAACCAATGCGTATCAGACGAATTCAGAGGCAATTGAAGAAGTCTGCCGACAACTGCGACTGCGCGACCTCGGCGGACTGATTGTCGTCGACTGCATCGACATGCGAATGATCAAGCATCGACGCGACATCGAAGAGCGGCTCACGGCGCTGCTCAAACTCGATCGGGCGAAGAGTTCCTTTGCACCCATCAGCGAATTCGGCATCATCGAGATGACTCGGCAGCGCATGCGCCCGAGCCTGCGCAAGATGCACTACGCGGACTGCACCCACTGCAACGGCAGTGGCGAAACACGGCTCGCTGGCGCGGTCGCTGCAGACGCGATGCGCCGCGTTGCTCTGCTGTTCAGCCATGCCAAGATCGAGCGCGTCGAAATCGTCTGTTCGGTTCGCGTCGCAGCTGAATTGATTTCGAATCGGCGGCGTGCGATGCACGAGCTCGAGGACCGCTCCTCGAAGCGCATTGATGTCCGAATCAGCGAGGCATTCGCGGCAGACCGCGTCGAGATGTACGCGTACGACGCCAACAATTCAGACCTCGAATTGGACCGACTGCCAGCTCTCGGCGGACCAGTTGCTGGTTCGCTGCATGAGGAGCTTCCCGAGGAGGAGGAAGTCGAACTCACGCCAATGGAAGCGATGGCGCGCCGCAGGCGACGAAAGCGGCGACCTGCTCCAGCCGACGCCACAGCAATCGCGCTCGCGGGAGGATTCGAAGATCTGCCAGATGTTGCCGACAATGAAGTTTCCGTCCGAGATGCGATCGCCGAGAGCGGCGAGAACTCGGACGACTCGGCTCACGATCGATCGGACTTCTCGAGCGGATCGGGCGGTCGCGGACGAAGACGGCGTGGAAGACGTGGCGAGCAATCTCGAGGAGACGCGGCTGATCGACCAGCTGCCAAACCAAGTGCTCGAGAGCAGTCGGCTCGCGATTCCAGTTCTGCTGCTGCGGATCAAGGTGGTCGTCAACCACGCGAGGGATCACAAGGCGCTCGGTCCAGCCGACGACGTCGTGGGCGTGGTCGCCGCGCGATCGAGTCGATTGCGGACATGGTGGACGAACACTCGGCGTTCGAAACGAATCGCGTTGCGGGAATCCTCAACACGAGTGTTGACGAACTGGTCGAGCGTCTTCGTGCAAACGCGGATCCAGAGATTGGTGCTCTGCTGAATTTGTCGACATTCATGCTCCCTCCAGAGCTCATTGCGCGCGCACAGGAGCTCTATCCCCAACCTGGTGCGCTCGACGGCGAGTCCGCGCAGTCGGGTGATGACAGCGATGCGCAGGCGGAGAGCGAAACGCAAGAGACGGGAGCGCGCGTTGATCGTCCTGCTTCGGACGATCGATCAGGTCGCGGCGAGGGACGAAGCGATGGCGGCGGTCGATCCGGTCGAGGGCGACGAGGCGGACGAAGGAGTCGATCCGGTCGCGATCGCGGCGCGAAAGATGGAACTGGGTCCGACCAACGGGGCGGATCCCGTGGCGACAATCGATCGCAGCAGCAGGCTCAAGGAGGACGCTCTTCCCCATCGCAGAGTTCACAACAAACATCGGGATCCCGAGAACGAACACGCCCACCGATGGATGTTCGAAGCGACACGCCCGCGCATCTCCAGGTCGAAGCGAGTGCGCCGCCTCCGACTCCGGCAGCGAAGCCAAGTGAGTCTTCATCCGCATCCGAGGCGAAACCGAAACGTCGATCGCTCTATGGTGCGGCGGTTCGACTGCTCTCGTCGCTCGAACGATCGAAGGCGAAGGGTCGTCCCGAGTAGTCGCGCACACTGACCATGACACTGCGCAGAAGGCTCTTCATTCTTGGGTCGACCGGTTCGATCGGAAAAAATACGATCGAAGTCGTGAAGCAACTCGCTTCGCACGAGTCTGCGCACGGTGCGGTGCAGTATGAAATTGTTGGGCTCGCAGCTCACTCGAACGCAGTGCGCCTCGGGCAGCAGGCAACTGAATTGGGAGTGAAGGCGATCGCGCTCGCGGATGGAGAGCGGTCGCTCGGCACGAGCCTCGATCCGTCGGTCCAAGTCTTTCGCGGCGATGATGCCGCACTTCAACTCATCAGGACACACGCGCGACGAGGCGACATGGTGATGGGAGCGATGGTGGGTGCTGCGGGCATCGCCCCGACCCTCGCCGCAATTGAGATTGGCTGCGACATTGCCCTCGCAAACAAGGAGACGCTTGTCGCGGCTGGCGCGCTCGTCATGGATGCTGCGCGGCGCTGCAGAGTTTCGATCATTCCCGTCGACAGCGAGCACAGCGCGATTCTGCAGTGCCTGCGAACCGGCGAGCGCGAGACAGAGGTCGAACGAATCGTGCTCACGGCCAGTGGCGGACCATTTCGTCGATCGACTCGCGAAGCCATGGAAACCGCGACCCTGGCCGATGCACTCAACCATCCCACATGGTCGATGGGGCGAAAGGTCACCATCGACAGTGCGACCATGATGAACAAGGCTCTCGAGATGGTCGAGGCTCACTGGCTCTTCGACCTTCCGGCTGAGCGAATCGATGCGATCGTGCATCCACAGTCCGTCGTGCACTCCTTCGTGGAGTTCATCGACGGCAGTGTCATCGCGCAACTCTCTCCACCCGACATGAAACTGCCGATCCAAGTCGCGCTGACGTGGCCCGCGCGCGGACCTCGATCAGCGACCGCGCTCGACTGGAAAACGCTGCGATCGTTGGAGTTCGAACCAATCGACCACGACCGATTCCCGGCGATTCGTCTTGCGCAGCGGGTCATTCGAGCAGGCGCGTCGTCGGGGGCGATCCTCAATGCAGCAAACGAAACGGCAGTCGAGGCGTTCATCGACGGTCGCATTCGATTCGCAGAGATCTCGACACTCGTTGAGGGGGCGCTCGATTCGATCGCTGCCGGACCGATTCCTGATCTCGCTGCGGTGCTTCATGCGGATCAACAGGCGCGAAGTTGGATCGAGCAACGACTGCTCGCCTGCGCAGGCTCTCGCCGGAGCCAGTGAGTCTTCATCGCAAGCGCGTCCGAGGGAACCGCGAACAAGGATCATCGTCTACGCTGCGGGTTCAATGGACGGCTCCCTGGGAATTCTTGGTACTGGCGGCAACATCGTGCTTGTTCTCATCGGGTTTGGATTGCTCGTCGCGATCCATGAATTTGGGCACTTTATTGCGGCAAAGTGGGCAGGTGTGCGCGTCGATGGATTTGCGGTGGGGATGGGTCCTGTCGTGCTCGCTTTTCGACCGGGCATTGGCATTCGGCTGGGCTCTACCGAATCCGTCATCCTCGCCAGAACTGGCAAGCGCGCAATCCGACTCTCCGAGTCTGAATTGGGCAAACTCGGATTCGGCGAGACCGAGTACTCGCTTCGCCTGCTTCCGCTGGGCGGATTTGTGCGGATGCTCGGCCAAGATGATCTCCACCCCGGCGATGACTCGGATGATGCCCGGTCGTACACGCGCATCGCAGTGTGGAAGAGAATGGTGATCGTCTCGGCTGGTGTGACTTGCAACATCATCCTGGCGATTGCGATGTTCGTTGTCGCGTTCATGATCGGCGTCCGATTCGAAGCACCGATCATCGGCACCGTTGTGCCCTCTGATCCTGCTGCGGCGGCTGGACTGCGCGTCGGGGATCGAGTGCTGTCGATCGACGGCACTCCCGCATCAACGTTTGCGGATGTCCAGATCGCTGCAGCGATGAGTCGACCTGACGCTCCGATGAGGATGGTGGTCGAACGGACGGTCGGCTCACAGGCACAGACGGTTGACATCGACATCACGGCTCGGCAGAGCGCAAGCGCAGGAATGATGGCGATTGGCGTTGGGCCAGCAGCGAGCACTCGACTCGTGAGCGACCCCGCCGCGATTCCGTTTCTCTATGGCGTGCTGCGAAGTGCAGGATTCTGGAATCATGCGCCCGACGGGATGAGCGCGGCCGAAAATTGGGGAGTTCCGCCTGGGACTCTTGCGCGCGTCGATGGCACCCCGCCCGACCTGATGAAATTCGAGGCTGGCTTTCAAGGTGCAGATCTGATTCAGGTGGCGGGCGCTCCAGCGAATACCTACAGCGCACTCGATGAAGCGGCTGCGCGCACGGGCGGTCAGCCCATCGCCACCAGATGGTCCCTCGGACAATCGAACGAGGTCAATGTCGCGCTCAATTGCGTGCCTGTCTGGCAGATTCTTGAATACACCCAGAAGCCTGCTGACGCATTCATCGACTACGAACAAGGGCTGCTGGGGCTCTCGCCGCTCGTGAAGATCAGCCGAGTACCTGCAACAAGTCTTTCGACAGGAATCCTGCACGACGATGATGTCGTGCTGCGCGTCGCCGACATTGACGGACCGCGTCAAATGGAATTCCGCCTCGCCGTGCAGCAGCACGCGGGGAAAAGTGTCGCGATGCGCGTCTTGCGAGCGGGGCAGGAAGTGGAGTGCGAAGTCCCAGTGAGCCGAGACGGCAAGCTCGGCGTCGAAATCGCCCACGCGTGGGAGACTCCCCTGATCGCCAGACCCTTTGCGCTGACTGGACCAGCGCCGGGTGTCGAGACCGCTGTCGCTTCGCTCGACCTGATGCCGCTCTCACGCCTGACTCATGTGGACGGCAAGTCGGTGGGCATCTGGAGTGATTACTTTCGCGCTGTGAAGGCGAGCGTCGCGAAGGATTCTTCGCTGTCGCGCCTCTCCGTGACGCTTGTGCCGCCGACCCCGGGTGCGCAGCCCGAAACTCTCGAACTGACGCTGACCGCTGAGGCGCGAGCATCGATCGCTGCGCTTCGATGGCGTCCATCGATCGGCCCCGAGTGGTTCATGCCCGCTGAGGTCATCCTTTCGGCGGATGGCGATCCGCTACGCGCTGCTGCAATGGGATTCCACGAGACCAAGAAGATGGTGCTGATGACCTACCTCACGCTCGATCGACTTCTGCGCGGAACCGTCGGCGTCTCGCAACTGCGCGGACCGGTGGGAATCGTGCACATCGGTACGCGCATTGCAGATCGCGGAATGACCTATCTCGTCTTCTTTCTCGCGATGATCAGCGTGAATCTCGCAGTCATCAACTTCCTGCCTATTCCCATCGCCGACGGAGGACTGATGGTCTTCCTCATCTATGAGCGACTTCGCGGTAAGCCTCCAAGCCCGAGGTTTCAGAATGGTGCGATGATGGCCGGGCTCGTCCTCGTCGGATTGCTCTTCGCTGTGACGTTTTACAACGATGTCCTTCGCTTGGTGGGGTGACGACTTCGAATGGCGATGGATCGATGAACGCGCCCGTCACGATTCTTACCGGTGCGGGCAGTGGAATCGGGCGAGCACTCGCCATTCTCTTGGCGAAGCATGGCCATCGACTGGCGCTGGCAGGACGATCGCTTGAGAAACTGAATGCGACGAAAGAACTCAGCGGTTCGGTTCCCGAGATCGTGTGCCTAGAAGAGGATGTCTCTGGCGATAGCGCCGCGCAGCGCGTGGTCGATGCAGTCATCGCACGATTCGGACGCGTCGACACGCTCATCAACTGTGCTGGGATTGCGCCGCGCACACCGATCGGCGAAACGACTGAGCGGCAGTTGCTCGACTGCTTTGGAGTGCACGCAGTCGGCCCAGCCTGCCTGATCATCCACTGCTGGCCGCACTTTGTCGCGCAGGGCGGCGGACGAATCATCAATGTCTCGTCGCTCGCAACAAGCGATCCGTTCCCGGGCTTCCTCGCTTACGCCGCGTCCAAGAGCGCGCTTGACTCGCTGACGCGAAGCGCCGCAATCGAAGGTGCCGCGGTTGGCGTCAAGGCGTTTTCGCTCAACCTCGGGTGCGTCGAGACACCACTTCTGCGCAGTTTCGCGGACGAAGAGATGGTCCCGAAGTCGCGCGCGCGCTCCCCTGAATCGATCGCGTGCATCATCGAGGAGTACACACGCGGGATCCACGACGCGCGATCCGGCGAGTGCGTGCCGGTTGCGAATCTTTAGCGGGCGGTTCAGTTCCATGGGCGCGCGGGAATGCGAAAACCACTGCGCACTCGGGACACTGCCCATTCGATCCTCGCAGGTCGTAGCCGCAGTTGCGAAGCCCCTCCTCCGTACGCCGATTGCCGTGGCCACCAGATCTACGGAGGCCCGCCCTAGACACCACCTAGCGCTCCGCCGCGGAAAAGAGACAAGTACGCCGCGGAAAACAGCATGCTCACCAGGGTGAGCATGAGCATCAAGTATCCGGGTGCCAGGGTTAGGAATCGCGGGAACGAGAACCTAGAAACCCGGCTCGGGCGCGCGAGAGCATGCCCGCACTCGGGACAAATGGATCCTTCAGGGATTCCGCGAAGGTCGTAGCCACATGCGAAACACTGCGGCATTCCAGTCTGCGCGAACTCGATCCGAAGCCAAGAACATCCGGCCAGGCCTAGTCCGCCGCTGACCACGAGAGGAATCCAAACAAAGTGCAGCGATCCGCCTGATTCGCGATACTGCACCGAGAAGAGAGTGAACAGCACCGCGCCGATAAGCGCCAGCCCCAATCCACTCAACACCGACGGTGACGAGAGGCGCCGAAGATATTCGCGCTTGATATCTGTCATTGGGTGCTGTCCCGATCAGTCGCATGGACAGGAGGCGTCAGTAGGCGGTTGCGTGCATTGCGGGTGGTTGGGTGGATTGCAAGCGCAACCAGTGCCATTGTTGGGTGGTCTGTGGCGCAGATAACAGTCCAGCATCCCCGCCATTTTGCAAAATCGGAAAGAGGTCACGTCCACTTCAATGTGTTGCGGGTCATACCCAATCAAGCCACATGGAGCGACCATATCTGGCGTCCCCGCGCCCTCACCGACCGTGATGAGATTTCCCGATGCGTCATAACAACATTGCTGACCGGGTCCGTTCTCAATACTTGGGCAGTCACTGCGGATGCACCATGCTGCGCCTGGGTGACAACACGTTGGCACGTGTGGATTCCCCCACACGGTTGGGTCGGGATTGATCGGATTGCCGTTCTGATCCAAGGCGAGCTGACAGGGACAAGCCGGAAGGCCTTGAACCCAAGTCGGTGGATCGGGCTGCATATTGGCCCAGCAGCAGCAATAACAATCAGGTTCAATGCAGTACGAGGGAACTCGCGGTCCGAAGCCCGGATCATGAACCCATCCGATGATCCGTTGGCATGCGTCCGTACACGGACCGTCTGTCTCGACGAGTACGA
Organism: uncultured Singulisphaera sp.; assembly: GCA_964356445.1. Taxonomy (GTDB): domain Bacteria; phylum Planctomycetota; class Phycisphaerae; order Phycisphaerales; family SM1A02; genus F1-60-MAGs104. The sequence goes on from CAYHHO010000037.1 coordinate 12,857, forward strand.
CTTGTTGCCCGGGAGTGATAGTGGCGGATTCGCCGTTTCCTAGGAGTAGCGTCGCAGGCTGTGTTCCAGTGTTCTCGACCCAGCCTTGAATCAAGACTTGTCCACGCGAAATGCTTGTTCGGTCGAGAAGCTGCGGGCCACGCTCGGCATCGGGAACCAGGCCCATTGCAAAGACCGATCCAAGATCACCTTCGGCGATGAGAACGGCCTGACCATGAGCTTTGACCACTAAGGCGCATACGCCTCCACCGCACGGCTCGGTGACGGTATTCGCGAAGCTCGAAGCGATTGCGTGGTTGCTCGTGCCCCCGTTCGCTGCCATTTCTATCTCGGTTGCTTCCACCGCCAACGCATAGGTGTTCAGCACGACATCCGACGCACAGTGAGCGCTCCAAATGTCGATGCGCGCTGCGCTCCAGCCAATCGTGACGAGGAAATCCAGAATGTCACCGGGATCCGCTGCCGACCCCACAACGTCGGCGAATGGATCATCCACAAACACACCTCGCACCATCGTGTCGGGTGGAAAGTCGCTTTGGGTGACGGCTACCGGAGTGACCTTCCAATTCACGTCAGAAGTGCTCGGAATCAGCAACGCGGTCTTGACATAACCGCTCGCCTTGGCCCGATCCTGCTCGGTCCAGCCATACGATCTCCACGTGTTGTTCGCTTGCCGGACGAACCAAATTGACGTGAGGTTCTCGCCTTCAGGCACATCCGTTCGAAAAGCGAGGAAGGTCTCCACGCCACCGTTGTAGAGAGTTGGGATGAAGATCCAATCGCCAACTTGAATGTGCTGGCCAGACACCGATCGCTGAGCGTGCGTCTCGTGCGCAAACACCATCACCGTACCCAGTGCAATGTAGATCAGAAACTTTTTCATTCGGAATCTCCCGTGAATGGCTGGTCCTGAAGGCCGGCAGTCGGAGTGACCTTCCATATGGTGGATCACCGTTAGGGGCTTGTCAACCCTGGCGACGCTCTGCGAGCCTGCCTCGATTTCGTGGACACCTAGATTGGCGAGCATTCTCGCCAGAAAGTGCCCGTGCCTCGACAATTCATCCGCGCCGCCGATTCACGGCGCGCTCAATCTCACGATCACTCTCGCGCTTTGCGATGGACTGGCGCTTGTCCGCTTTGGTCTTGCCGACGCCGACGCCGACGAGCAGCTTCGCGAAGCCATTCTTGAAATAGATCTTGAGCGGCACGAGTGACACCCCCTTCGCCTGCATCAGTCCTGCGAGCTTCTCGATCTCCCGGCGCTTCGCCAGCAGCCTCCGCACACGAATCGGCGTGTGCTGGTGCGCACTCCCAGCAGGTGGATACTCCGCGATATGGACTCCATGCAAGTTGAGTCGAAGCGGCGAAAACTCTGCCATCACCCAGCCCTCTGCGAGGCTCACCTGCGATCGCCGCACCGACTTCACCTCGGTGCCAAGGAGTTCCATCCCACATTCGATGGTCTCTCCGATCGAGAAATCGTGGAACGCCTTGCGGTTCTCGATTGTGGGGCTATCCGGCGAGGTTTTCTCTTTCTTGCTACCCATCAGGCAATTTCAACCACTTCCGCTGAAAAACTCGGGCAAGAACGCGTCTGCAGAACCCCAAAATGCCCCCTATTGTTTGCAATAACGACTATTTGTGGCATCCTTCGTGAAGAGTAATCGAAAGAGTCTATGTATCGTCCCCGACAAGTCGGGAGCGAGTGGTCTCCTCAGGGGAGACCGCATGCACTCCAGGCCCATCGTGGACAGAGTTCAAATCCCCCACCCCAAGATCCAGAACGTACGCAAACTCTCTTCGAGGAAGCATGACCAAACAATTCCGAACCACCGCAGTCTCCTTCGCTTCGACACTCCTGACGGTTGCCCTCTGCGCATCCGCTCAGAATGCTGGAATGGTCGACCCACGCCTTCCGGCGGCGGGACCAGTCGACGTCGCGACCGCACGGCACGACTTCTTTACCTCCCATCCTGCCACTGACCTCTTTGAGCGCGGCGATCGGATCACTCGCGTGCACGGGCGAGCATTCTCGCGCGGAGCCGGACCATCGCAGAGCGCCACGGCATTCATCAAGGAACACGCTGACCTCTTTGGAGTGCGCGCGAGCGACCTACTCCCAACGGGCGCATTCCTCGACGCGACCCATTCGGTCGACGTTTACTGGGACGAGGCCACCCAAGCATTTCGGTTCACTCTTCTGGGCTACTCGCAGGTTGTCAACGGCGTGCCCGTCTTTCGAAGTTCGTTGAAGCTCCTCGTTCGCAACGAGCCTGGCTTCCCGCTCGTTCTCGCAGCGGCAGACCTTCGAGACCTCGGAGCTTTTCAATCCACGCTCCCCGCTGCCTCCGCACTCGCAAACTTTGACCGCGCGGTCTGGTCAAGTGAAGTCGTTCAGGTTGGTGCGGCAGCTCAGCCGACTGAAGCCAAGCTCGTCATCTTCGCAGGCGCGGACGACCTCGCTGCCAAGCCAACCCTCGCGGTGAGTTTCGTCGTCGTGCGTGGAACGCCCGGCACTGCCATCTACTCCAAGATGCTCTATGTAGCCGACGCAACCACCGGCAAGGTCCTCTTCGAGGAAGAGCAGATTTGCAACGCAGATATCTCGGGAACCGTCAAAGGTCTTGCAACGACCGGCTGGGGGGCGGACGCTTGCGCCAACGAAGTCTCGACTGGACTTCCATATGCCACGATCACCGGTGGAGCAGCAACAACCTATGCAAACGTTGACGGCGCATTTGTCGTAGCGAATGCTGGCACTGGCAGTCTCAACCTCACCTCGAATTTGGCAGCAGCAGGTCGATACTTCAAGGTTGCCAATTCAGCTGGCACCTCATCGACACTCAGCCAGACTGGCGCCAGCGGCGGAGTGGTGAACTTCGTTCATAACGCTGCCAACACCAGTGAACAGGAGCGCGCGCAGGTCAATGCGTACATCCATGCCAACATCGCTCGCGATTACATCATCGCCGCAAACCCCAGTTACCCAACGATTGCTGGTCAGCAGGCAGCGACTGCATTCCAGATCAACGTGAGCGTCGCGGGAACGTGCAACGCGTTCTATGACGGTCCTTCGATCAACTTCTATTCCGCAGGCGGTGGATGCAACAACACGGCGTTCTCGACCGTCGTGCACCACGAGTATGGCCACCACATGGTCGCGGCGGGTGGAAGCGGTCAGGGCGCCTACGGCGAAGGAATGGGAGACGTCCTCGGAGCAGTCATCAGCGAGAATTCCTCACTCGGAATCGGATTCCAAAGTTGTACGACTGGTATTCGAAACGCAAGCAACACCTGCATGTACAGCTCGACCGGTTGCTCGAGTTGCGGGAGCGAAATCCACGCATGCGGACAGCTGCTTTCGGGTTGTGCATGGAATGTCCGCACCAACCTGCAGGCCACCGATCCAGTTGGATTTCGAGCGCTGCTTCGCAACCTCATCGTGAACTCGGTGCTCTTGCACTCTGGAACCACGATCGCAAGTGACATCACCATCGACTTCCTGACGCTCAATGACAACAATGCGGACCTCACCGACGGCACGCCCAACTACCCAGAGATCAACAATGCATTCACGTTGCATGGTCTCCCTGGACCGACTGTGTCGCCGATCAAGTTCACCATTCCAAGCGGCATTCCTCAATACGCCTCGCCAAGCACGACGCTGCCACTCGCGGTGCAAGTCTCGGCGCTCGGTGGAACGCCCCAACCCAACACTGGCAAGCTGTACTGGCGGGTCGGAACTGGCGCGTTCACGAGCGTTGCGATGACTCAAGGCACGCCGAACAACTACACGGCGCAGTTGCAGATCCCAGCATGCGGTTCTTCCATCAACTACTACTTCGAAGCAGCCACGACCACTGGGGCACTTGTCAAGAGTCCGGCGAATGCGCCGACAAGTTTCTACTCGACTGCGGCTGGTTACGGGATCACGACCTTCTATAACGATTCGCTCGAGGTCGCATCCGCGTGGGTTGTCGGTGCAACCGGCGACGCAGCCACGACTGGAATCTGGACTCGCGTGAATCCCAATGGAACGGGCGCACAGCCAGAGGATGATCACACTGCCGCGCCGGGCGTGAACTGCTATGTCACGGGTCAGGGAACGGCAGGAAGCACTTCGCTCGGAGAGGCAGATATCGACGGTGGTGCGACGACGTTGACGTCACCGACATTCAACGCACCTGACTCGTCTGCCATCGTGAGTTACTGGCGCTGGTATTCAAACGACACGGGCGGTTCTCCAAATGCAGACTCGATGCCTGTTCAAATCTCGAACAACAATGGATCGACATGGGTGCAGTTGGAACTCGTCACCGAGAACACCAATGCTTGGACGCAGAAGTCCTTCCGCATTGCGGACTTTGTGACACCGACATCGACTATGAAAGTGCGCTTCGTGCCCAGCGACACTGGTACCGGTTCGGTTGTAGAGGCAGGCGTCGATGACTTCACCGTCGTCGGCGTCAGCTGCACCCCACCTTATGGACCAGCCGATTTGAACCAAGACACCTTCGTGAACGGCGGTGACTTGGCCATCCTCCTCAGCGGGTGGGGCACTGCGAATGGTGATGTCGACCACAGCGGAGTAACCGACGGGAGCGATCTGGCATTGCTGCTCTCCGCTTGGACTGGTTGAGACCGTATACTCCCCGCCCCCTCCTATTGCCCAGGTGGCGGAACTGGCAGACGCACCAGCTTGAGGTGCTGGCGGGAGCAATCCCTTGGAGGTTCGAGTCCTCTTCTGGGCATTCTTGGCAGGAAAATCTGTTGCCGTCACTGAAAGGTGGCGGCAACTTTTTTTACCTGCGGTCCGCTTGCGAGAGTTGCTGACTTCATGACGCTGCGCATCAACGAGATCTTCTTTTCGATCCAAGGTGAATCAACCTGGGCGGGATGCCCCTGCATCTTTGTCCGGCTCGCGGGCTGTCCACTGCGCTGCCACTACTGCGACACGGAGTACGCATTTCGCGAGGGCAGTTCAAGGTCAATCGCCTCGATTGAGGCGGAGGTGCTGGGCATCCCCTGTGGACTTGTCGAAATCACAGGTGGCGAACCACTCTCACAGCGAAATGTGCACACGCTGATCGCACGCCTGCTCGATGCGGGTCGCACGGTGCTCATCGAAACGAGCGGCGCGATCGACACGGAGGCTGTCGACCCACGAGCACGGCTGATTCTGGATGTGAAGACTCCCGACTCAGGCGAAGCAGCTCGAATGGTCTGGAGCAATCTTGATCGGATTCGTCCGCACGACGAGGTCAAGTTCGTCATCTCGTCGCGCCGCGACTATGAATTCGCGCGCGAGACCACTGCAAAGCACGCGTTGACGAAGCGCTGCCAAGCCGTGCTCTTCTCGCCTGTCCATGAGCAGCCGAAGGGGCTTGAAGTGCTCGGAAGTGCAGGGCTGAATCCGCGGCAACTTGCAGAGTGGATCCTTGCTGATCGTCTCGAAGTCCGGATGCAGATCCAAGTGCACAAGGTCATCTGGGATCCTCAGACCCGCGGCGTGTGAGGTCTCGAACCAGCGCGCGTGAAGTCTGCGCGCGCGGGCTCTCCCAATCTCGTCAGTACACCCAACCTTCGACGAGGGCTTCCGCTGGCACGACCGTGTGGGTCGGTGGCGTCAAGAGAATCAGCGCGTCGAGGATGTCGCCCTCTTCGTCTTCGGTTGCCTTCTGCACGAGCGCCTGCGAAAGCGGAAGTCCGATTTCGATGAGGCGCCGTGCGATCAGTCCGCGGACTCGGCTTGGTGGTTCGCCCTTGCCCTTGTATCCCTGCGACGGCCATCCCAGTCGATGCAGAACGCTCGCTGGACACCCTTCGCAAACTGTCGCATGCGAACCCGTGCGAGCCATCGGCTCGATGGAAACACCGCGCTCGTGAAGTGGCAGCAGCAACTCGCAGATCAAGGTCCACGTCTGCTTGAAGATGCGAAGGTTCATCGGTGCAAGCGGCGTGCGCGCGTGCATGTCCGTCGTTCGCCTCGGCTCTTCGCGCGAGATACTGCGCAGAACCGTTCGCCATGCGCGCGGCGAGCCTGATCCCGCGGCCCACTTCGCGCTCGCAAGCCACTCCTCTGCAATGCCGTGCGACTGAAGAGTCTGGATCGGCAATCCGAAAGGTGCATCGATGCGCCAGAGATGTTGGTCATCGCCGCGGGCTGACGCGAGGATGCGTTCCATGAGAGCCTTCCGATCAGCGCGCTCGACCACGATCTCGCTTGCCGTCTTGAATGACGCGATGCGAATCTTGTGGAGACCGCCAGTCTCGGCGCCCGAGAAATCAACTCCATGCACGATCATTGGATTCACCGATTCCCGCAGGAGGACTGCGGCTTCCCGCACGGGCAGCAACTCCCTGTGTGCACGTGGCCGCTTGCGGCAGCCGATGGCGACTGCGTGCCAGAGACCGCGAAAGTGCTCAACCTTCGGTGAAACTTCCTTCCGCGACCTGCGGGATCGTCCACTTTGTCGTCAGCCTCTGCCATCGGGCGAAGGAGCACGATGACTTCGCTGTCGGTGTCGTTGGAGTACTCGTATTGGGGCATTACCGCTTGGTCCTAAGTTTTCGATCCTAGTCGAAGGAACAACTACCGCCGCGCCCGAGGTTGCCGATCGGATTGCTTCGCACCATCACGCCGAGAATTCCGCTGTGTCGGCTTGCGGACAACTCGATCCGCATTCTTGGGAGCGCTCCGCGAAGGCATCGATCTGCGCTTCTGAATTGCCACAGCATCGGCGAATGCTTCGTCCCGCAACTGGGAGAGTTCGGAGTGCGTGAGGTCCCGCCACGCCCCCACCGCCAAGGCGCGCAGTCGAACGGGTCCGAGCCGTGTGCGCCGAATTCGTTTGACTGGATGGCCAAGATCAGCCATGAGCTGCCTGATCCGACGGTTGCTTCCTTCACGGAGTTCCATCGTCAGAATCGTGCGCTCACCGTCGCGCCGCAGCACATGCAAGTGAGGTTGCTTCGCGTTCGCAGTGCCAGGAACATTTCTCCGAGCATCAGCGCCGAAGAAAACCCCCTCTTCGAGCCTTGCGAGATCCTCTGGACCGAGGTCTCCCTTCACCATCACTTCGTACTCCTTGTAAATCTCGTAGCGCGGGTGGGTCAGTCGATTCGCAAACTCGCCGTCATTGGTCATCAGGAGCAGTCCGCTCGAGTCGAAGTCGAGGCGTCCGACGCAGTAGAGGCGCGCGCGGCTTGGGTGATCCACAAGTCCGCTCACCAACGGTCGCCCCTCTGGATCGGAATTGGTGCAAACGAATCCCGGTGGCTTGTGCAGCATGACATACACGTGCTGCTGTGCCGGACGGAGGACGCGACCATCAACAGTGATGCGATCCTTCGCTGGATCGACCCACGCGGGCAACCCGTCGATCAGTTCGCCGTTGACCGTCACGAGCCCCTGCTCTACAAACGACTCTGCGTCTCGACGCGACGCGAGACCAGCATCTGCGATGACCTTTTGAATGCGCTGACCGCGCGAGGCATCGTTGAGCGAGTGCGATGGTTTCTTTCCGCGGCGTGGCATCTCCACAAGGTAGCGGTTTTCGCGGCGAACCATGCTGGCAAACTATGCTGCAAGCGTGATCCGTTTCTTGGCGCTCTCCATGACCACCACACTGACGGCGATCGGTTTTGGATGCGAGTTCGTCTACAAGATCGAGCGGCAGACGCATCCTGACCGCCCGCAGACTCTTGTAGACGCGTGTTTCTATACGACATGTTTGCTCAGCCCTGCGCCGGGTGCGGGGACGCTCGGGCCACTCCTCGATGAACATTCACTTCGCACCGAGGTGGAACTGACGAGTGCTGCGATTGCCAAGTACGCCTCGCGTGCGCCCGATGACCTCGTTCTCGCTCCGACGCGGAGCGCTCTCGCGTTTCCATTCGAACTCGCAGTGGTTTCGGCAACGACTGTTGCACCGTTGACTCACGGGACGGAAAGTGAGCAGCGCGCGGCTGCCCAGTTTGTCTGCGCTGCGCTGCGCGGAGATCCCGAGATGCTCGGCGCAAGCCAAGGCAGCATCCCCGTCGGGAATCCGCAGGCGGCGATCTACGCGATGGACTTTCTCCTCAATGAGACGAGGCTGATGTTCGAGGACGCGACCAAGGACCGTCCATCGAGCGAGGAGTGCTCGGATTTCCTGGCGATGCTCGTTCGCGTCGGGTGGCCGAGCGGCGAGACGGTCAAGCAATACACGGCATTTGCAACCGCCGCGCGGCGATCGATCGACATGAGTGATGAGGGAGTGATGCGGGCGGTGGCTCGTTCACTGGCCCACATCGACGCCGATTTCGGAATCACCGCAGCTTGGACCGCAGCCGAGCCCGAGCCAATCCCCGCAGAGATTGCGACAGCGGTCACAGGTTCGATCTTCGCCGCAGAAAATGTTCCAGGCGTTGGGTGGGTCGTCGTCGGTTCACTCGGCGAAAACACCTACGACATGGGGCAAATCTCGGCGGTGTTCGACCCTGGAGGCAATGACAAGTACGAGTGGCCGTCGATGCATCTCGGTGCGCAGGCGATCGTCGATCTTGCGGGCAACGATCGGTATGTCGGCGGTGCTCAGCAGGGCCCAGCCGCTGGGCTCTTTGGACTCAGCCTCGTGAACGACTTTGCTGGCGATGATGAGTACAGCGGCGAATCCTTTGCCTGTGGAGCAGGAATGTTCGGAGTCGGAATCCTGATCGACCGAGCTGGGAATGATCGCTACCGCACCGGTGCCTGGAGCCTCGGCGCAGGGATCTGCGGCGCGGGGTTTGTGTTCGACCTCGACGGTCACGACGACTATCAGAGTTCGATCTTCTCGCAGGGACTGGGTGGGCCACTTGGGCTCGGAGTACTCGTTGACCGCGTCGGCAATGACCTCTACCGCGTCGACGGTGCATACCCCGGCGCAGACCGCGTACCCACAGTGTCACTGGCGATGAGCCAGGGAGTCGGGTTCGGCGCGCGCGGGCTCATCGCGGGAGGTATCGGTGTCCTCGCTGATCTCGATGGGAACGACCGGTTCGAGGGTGGCGAATTCTCGCAAGGAGGCGGGTACTACTTTGGGATGGGAATTCTCTTTGATGCGAGCGGCAGCGATCTCTATCGGGGCAGCCACTACAGCCAGGGTTTTACTGCACATCAGTCCGTCGGTGCCCTGATCGATCTCAATGGCGACGACACCTACTGGGCGATGATCAGCGCCTCGCAGGGTGCCGCGTGGGATACGTCGGTTTCACTACTGCTCGATGCAGCGGGCAATGACACATACCGCGGCGGTGCGCTCTCGCAAGGCTCTGCCGCGGAGCAATCGATCGCGATGCTCTGCGATCTCGATGGATCCGATCACTACCTCGCGCTCGGACCATTCGCACAGGGTGAGTCGGGCGACAACGCCTACCACTTCAAAGACACGAAGGCGAGGTCGTTCAGCGTGCTCATTGATGATGGCGATGGCGAAGATTTTTTCTCGACAGGTCGTCCGCACCCCGGCGTGACACGAACGGGACCGAACCCGAGTGACGGTGCGCCTGCCTCCGCGCCGCTCTTCGGATTGATGATCGACAAGCCCGCGCTGCGATCGTCCACGCCCGCCCGATAGACTGCTCGCGTGGATGTCCTGCAGAAATCCAGTCGCGGGATCTCGATCGCGAGGTACTGCATCAGGCATCTGTCGGAAGTCCGTGCACCTGACCTCGCTGCAGCACTCTCGTTTCGAACGCTTTTTGGGTTGATTCCAGTCCTTTTCGTTGCGACGCTCGTCACCCGTTCGCTTGCAGGCGAGCGATTCCCAAAGTTTGTTGAGTCGCTCGCAGAGATGGTTGGTCTTGACGAAATCGGAGTCAATGTTGTCTCTGCTGGCACCGATGGCGCACGGAAACAACAGCTGAGCGATTGGATCGAGGAACTTGTCCGCTTCTCTGGGACGATGGACCTCTCAACCCTCGGCATGATCGGCGTCGGCGTCGTGCTCTTCTCAGCGATCTGGCTGATCGTCGCCATCGAGAATTCGTTCAACATCGTCTGCCGTGCGCCAAACTCGAGACCGTGGCATCGCCGCATCCTTGTGTACTGGTCGACGCTCACGCTTGGCCCACTGCTGCTCGCAACGATTCCTCTGCTCGACAACGAACTTCGTCGCATGCTTGATGGGCAGTCGACCCTCCCGACGGCGTACCTGTATCTACGACCCACCCTCGGATTCCTTCTGCTTTTCACGCTCCTGTTCTTCACGTACGCGGTCATCCCGACCGTTCGGATGCGTTGGAAGGCGCTCGTCGCGGGAGCGCTCGTGGGTGCGATCGGGCTCGAACTTGGGCGCCGATTCCTCGGCATCTACATGGACCGAGCCTTCTCGATGAATCGGCTCTATGGGTCGCTCGGGCTCGTCCCGATCTTTATGTTTTGGGTGTACGCGATGTGGCTCATCGTGCTTTTTGGGCTGCAAGTCAGTTCGCTCCTGCATGCGCTCCTGAATCACGAGCGCATCCGCAGCATCCTGAATCTGCAGAGCAGCAACTTCGAACCAGCGATCGCGGTCGCCGCGATGGCGTGGATCTGCGATCGGTACCGACAGGGTCTCCCCGCGACCGTCACCGCGATGAGCGATGCGGCAAGAGTCGATCTTTCAACCTCCTCGAGGCTCGTTTCGTTACTCGCCAAGTCCAACCTCGTCATTTACGTTCCTGAGCAGGATCGAATCATTCCAGCTCGGCCGACTGAAACCATTTTGATGGCGGACGCGTTGCAGGTCGGATTCAAGGTCGCCACCATCGAGCGCAGCGGTGACGCGACCGATTTCATCGACGATCTGAGAGCCGCGCAGGTCAAATCGCTGGGAAATCGTACTTTTTGCGATCCGCGCACTTGCCAAACCAACGCCTGCACCGCAGAATTGAGCGGAGGAACATCATGACTCCAAGCACCTCTGGAACTTCGACCTCAACTTGGACCAACGTTCGAGTGAAGAACAAGCACACGATTGTGCGCTTCGAGGCTCCATCGATCGGTCCACGCGAGGCGGCAGTTATGGCGACAGAGGTCTCGCGCGCCATCACCGATGCGACCAAGGGCAAGTGCCTCGTGATCGACCTCTCTCGGACGAACTCGCTTTCGAGCATGGGCCTTGGGCTCTGCGTCGACATTCGCAACCGCGCTGTTGACGCGGGGCTTCGTCCGATCCTGACTGGAATGAATGTCCAACTCGCAGAACTCTTTCGGATGATGCGCGTCGAACGACTCTTTACGGTTGCGTCGTCTGCTGCCGAACTCGAGCGGTATCTCCTTTGAGCCCACCGAAATTGAGGACGCAGACCCGCCGATGCTCGTTGTTGTTCGCAGGCACTGCGGCGCTTGCTGCACTCACGATGGCCTCCTGTTATGAAAAGGTCGTGCGCGTCAAGAGTGCCGGGCAGACGCGACAAGTTTCGAAACCGGACTTCGACGAGACGCCGGGAGCGCTCGACGAATTGATGTGGGGGCCTGTTCCAAAGGGGCAGGATCCAGCGACCTACTATCGCAAGAAGAATCAACTGCTCGCTGAGTAGCGAATCATGGAATCGGGGGCTAGACTCGAAGGACTATGGGTCTCGAAACCGCACTTCCTTCTGACAGCGTCCTCACCACCAACCTCAACCGGGTGGTCAATTGGGCGCGGCGGTCAAGTGTTTGGCCGATGCCCTTCGCAACTGCATGCTGCGGCATCGAACTCATGGCGACCGCATGCTCGCGTTTCGATCTCGCGCGGTTCGGAGCCGAAGTCATGCGGTTCTCGCCGCGGCAGTCAGACCTCCTCATCGTTGCCGGTCGGGTGAGCGTGAAAACGCTTCCGGTGCTTCAGCGGATCTACGCACAGATGGCTGAGCCGAAATGGGTGATCTCGATGGGAGCCTGCGCGTCAACCGGTGGCGTCTTCGACACCTACGCGGTCGTCCAGGGCGTCGATCAATTCATCCCAGTTGATGTGTACGTCCCTGGCTGCCCACCGAGACCTGAGATGCTCATCGAAGGGATCATGGCGATCCAGCGCATGATCGATCAAGAAAACATTCCGACAGATCCATCGGGGAGACGGCGCGCACTCAACATCGCGCTCAGCCCCAACTACGAACCGCGAAGTCAGCCGCTGCCCGTCACGATTGGCGCGACCTGAGCCGGGCGCAAGGGCGCTCATTCATTTCGACGATGGCGTGATGCGGGAGTCGAAGTGATGTCGCCATTCGCAGCAATAGTCAACTCGCTTGCTCACTTCGACGATGGCGTGATGCGCGCGGGCGCTACGCACTATGACACGCTGCCGACGCCGGCCGAAGTGCTCGCACGAAGGCATCGACTCGCGCGATTCCCTTCTTGATCTGTTCGGTCGAGCATGCGAATGAGAATCGAACGTTTCCGCGAGCACACGCACCAAAGTCTTCACCTGCCACGACTGCAACGTGCGCTTCCGCGAGCAGCGCATCCGCGAAGGACTGGGCCGAGTCGATCCGCGCTCCCGCGGGCGAAATGCGCCCGAAGAGCCCAGAGATGTTTGGAAATGAGTAAAACGCTCCAGTCGATTGCACTGCGTTGAACCCAGGAATGGCCGCGAGCAATTGATGCGTCAGCACCGCACGCTGCGCGAAGGCACCTCGCATTCGCTCGACCTCTGACACCGAGGCCGGCGAGAGCGCTTCCACGATCGCGGGCAGAAAGAAACTCGCGATCGAGTTGGTCATCTGCCCTTGAAGTTTGATGATCTCACGTATGAATCGCCCATCGGGGCTCGGTGCACACATGTAGCCGATCCGCCAACCAGTCATCGCGTACGCCTTGCTCATACCGTTGATCGTGATCGTGCGCGTCGCAACACGCGGGTCGCTTCCTGGGGACCAGTGCGAAAGACCCGGAGCAATCTCGGGATAAATCAACTTCTCGTAAATCTCGTCGGAGATGATCCCGATCTTGGGATGTGCGGCGATCACATCGACGATGGCACGCAAATCCTGCTCGGAGGCGACGATTCCGCAAGGGTTGCTCGGAGAGTTCAACAGAATCGCGACGGTCTTCGGCGTAATCGCGCGTGAGACCTGCTCGCTCGAAACGCGAAAACCATTCTCGGCGCTGCTTGGGATTTCCACGCACACGCCACCCGCCAGTTCGATGAGCGGCTTGTAACTCACCCACGCTGGG
>CAYHHO010000038.1:0-21453 GCA_964356445.1 uncultured Singulisphaera sp.
AACTCTTCCAGTGGATGGGGAAGGATCTTCCAAGCGACATGGGAAATCCATACGACGCGATCAACCGCGCTGGCGCGCTTGAGGGAGTGACGGCTGGGTCTCAGGAGGCATTCCTGATGCGGACAGCACTCGACGCCCAACTCTCGAGCGATCGGATTCGCGCGGCGATGGCGAAGACGCCGCTCGTTTCGTACCCGAACACGAAGCTTGCCGAGCAATTGAAGTCCGTGGGGGCGATGATCCGCGATCAGATGAAGACGCGTGTGTACTACGTCTCCCTTGCTGGGTTCGATACGCACAGCGGGCAGCAAGGCGCGCATGGAAACCTCATGCGTGAAGTGAGCGAGGCACTCCTTGCGTTCCAGAACGACCTGAAGGCGCAGGGCAACGATGGGCAAGTGATGACGATGGTGTTCAGCGAGTTTGGTCGACGCGTGCGGCAGAATGCATCGGGCGGGACTGACCACGGGACTGCAGCTCCGATGTTTGTGATCGGCAAGCGCGTCAAGGCTGGCGTCCATGGCAACCACCCGTCGCTGACAGACCTCGATCAGGGTGACTTAAAATTCACGACAGATTTTCGAAGCGTCTACGCGACGCTGCTCGACTCATGGATGGGCGCGCCGAGCAGCAAGGTGCTTGGGCAGGCGTATCCGAGCATGAAGTTTTTGAACGTGTAAGAAGCCGCCGAAACTGCTCGCTCGGCGCACAAGCGAGCGAGGCGGAGCACAGAATCAGCAACGCACAGCACGGAAGCGTGGAGCCCGCGAAAGGACCTCCCGGCGCTCAAACATGCTCGCCGGCGGCGCGGACGCTTGCCGGCTCCGCAACTCGCGCGGGACCTTCTTTCGACGGGCCACACGGTTTGCGAGACGCTGCGCGGTGTGCACCCCCTTGCCTAGCAGTCAACCAGCCTCAGAGATTCGCCGCTCAGATCTCGATTTGCTGCGCGGCGAAATCAAGTGGGGCGGCGCGCTACGCGATGTGATCGTCTTCAGGGAGGCCGAGGATGCGCACGCCCGCTGGGAGCGCATCGAGAAAGAGCCGCCCGTATGACTTCGTGGCGATGCGCGAGTCGAGCACGACAACTCGTCCCGTATCGGTCGCGCTACGCACGAGTCGGCCGAATCCTTGGCGAAACCGCATGATGGCTCTCGGAAGGGTGTCCTCGCGAAATGGATTTCCTCCGCGTGCTTTGATCGCTTCGTGCCTCGCTTGCACAATCGGAGCGTCAGGGACTTCAAAGGGCAGGCGCGTCATGATGACATTGCGAAGAGCGCGCCCGCGCACATCAATCCCCTGCCAGAAACTTGCCACGCCGAAGAGGACGCTGCGTTCGTCCTCGCGAAATCGCTTCAGCAAGAGATTGTTCGACACCCCCGCTCCCTGAGCATGGACAGGATGACCTCGCTCAGCGAGCGTTGGCAGCGTCGCCTCGACGAGCGCTTCAAGAGTTTTGAAACTCGTGCAAAGCACGAATGCGCCGCCGTCCGTTGCAGCGATGTGATGCAAGACGCGCTCCGCGACTGCCGGCAAATGACCTTCGGCATTCGGTTCAGGAATCTGCGGCTCGACATAAAACCGGACCTGCTTTGAGTAATCGAATGGACTGCCGAGCGTGAGCGCCTTCGCATCGGTCAGCCCCAACGAACGCGCCGTGTGAGAACAGTCAGCGCCGTTGGCGGCCAGCGTCCCAGACGTCAAAACGACCGAAATGTCTTGCGAAAAGAGGTGCTGGGTCAGCAACGGCGAAACGTCGACGGCCGCAGCCGCGAGCGTCACCTCTGGGCGACCGCGAGCGTGAGCGCGCCGCCGCGACGTCGAGTTCATCCAGTAGACGCAGCCCGCCAGCGACTGCGCGAGGAGCGCTTGGCATGCCGCACCGAGCGACGCCGCTCGCTGCGCGTAGGCGTTGATCTCGAACGCATCGGCCTCATCTGCAGCACGCTCGCGGACAAGTTGAAGAACGGTCCCGAGCCGCTTCAGCGGTTCGCTGAGTGTGTCTGCCACGACAGAAGCGCCGCGAATTCGAAACTCACCCTCTCCCCCTTGCGCTTCACGCCAACGCCAGAGGTCTGAGAAGAACCCCTCCGACGCCCTTCGGCAGGCTTCGGTCTGCAGGACCGCCGACTGAAGTGTCTCGTCACCGCCGTCCTTCATCGGAATGTCGTTGAGCGCGCCGCGGTTGCTCGCCGTATTCCACAAAGTCCGGAGGAGGTGCAGGACAGATGCCTCGCTGAGTCGCGCACCAAAGTGATCCGCTGCCACTTCCTCGACCGAGTGCGCCTCGTCGAAGATCACATGGTGGTATGTCGGCAGGAAGCCGCGACCACCTGCTGCCTTCATCGCGAGGTCGCTGAAGAAGAGCGAATGGTTACAGATGAGCAGATCGCCTCCCTCCATTCGACGGCGCGCCGATTGATAGAAACACTTCTCATAGGTCGGACACTTTCGGCCCATGCAGTTACCTGCGTCCGACTGCACCTGCTCCCAAACATTGGACGGCGGAAGCACAGGAAGCGACGTCGCCGTGCCATCGCGCGTTTCATACGCCCAGTCCTCGAGAGCATGCAGCGAATGTCGCTCCTCTTCGCCTGCAAAGAGGCGATCTTGGCGACCACTCGCAAGTTTGAGCCTGCGCAGCGAAACATAGTTGCCGCGCCCCTTCACAAGCACTGTGCTGAATTCCTCGGGAATCACGGCATTGAGGAGCGGAATGTCCTTTTCGACGAGTTGCTCTTGCAACGCAATTGTGTTCGTGCAGATGATCACACGCTCGCGGTGCTCGACGATGCGCCGGATTGCAGGGACGAGATAGGCACAACTCTTTCCGACTCCGGTGCCTGCCTCGACCATCAGGCGACCCTTGCGGTCAAGGGACGCATCGACGGCTGCCGCCATTTCCAGTTGCTGTGGACGATGCTCGAAGTTCGGCATCCTCCGCGCCACCGGTCCAGCATCAGAGAGAATGATTGCCGCTTCGAGCACTGCTCCACGAGTCTAAGTCCACGAGTCTAAGGCGGTGGTGATCGCGCAGACGAGGCACCCCCTGTTGACGGGCAGATTGGTTCACGCCTGCGAACACTTCTGCCCGTCAAGAGGCGGTGCCGACCTGACTCTTGGCGCGCGCCTGTGGCGGCCAGTGCTGCGCGTGCATTCGCGGCAACTCGCACTGTGCGTGGACTCACAGCAACCGGCACTGTGCGTGGACTCGCGGCAAAGAGCTCTGGGCGAGTTCCGCAGGCTGGGCTCGCCGACGGTGAGACCAGCCGAGGACTGTCTGAAGCCCAGAGTTCTTTGCCGCGAGTTCTCCCTGCTGCGCGTTCTCTTTTCCGAACGTTCTCCGAGAACGGCCTGCTCCTCGTTCTCGACCCTGCTCGCTCTTCTCACCCCCCGCTCGCTACGAGCTCCAACCTGCCAGCAAAAGCGCAAGGTCAGCGCCTGCGACAATTCCGTCGCCGTCGAAGTCCGCGCTCCCTGCACTGCCCCACTGCGAGAGGAGCGTCGTCAGGTCGGCTCCATTGACGAGTCCATCACCATTGAGATCGGCTGGATTGCCCCCGCACCCAACCTCGATGAGCTGCAAGTCATCGATCGCAGCTTCGACGATCGATCCTGGACCAAGGTCCTGCGCAATGAATCGCACACGCACCTCGCTGCCGACAGCAACGAGCCCATCGAGCGAAATGGTCGCCTCGCGCCACTGGGTTGCGCTCGCCTGCACCGTCGTCGCGGTCACCCATGCGACGCCATCACCCGAGACCTTGACGACGAATTCGTCGAGGTTGGGAGAACTTCCGAGGTTGTTCGTGTACCAGAACCAGTAGTTCAGTTGCAGGCCCGCGCTCATCGGCGCGAGTATCGGCGACTGAAGCGTCGAAATTCCACCATCAAGATCGGACGCACCGGCAGTTCCCCCAACGACTCCTTGGCCAGTGAATGCGCACATCACGCCTGGGGAGGCGGAGTGGTCGTCTTCGCTTTGCGCAGTCGTGCCGACCGGATCGCCGCGGGTCCATCCCCCAAGAGTCGCAGTGTCGCCAGCGACACCGTAGAGCCATTCTGTGTTCGCAAACTCGAAGTTGTACTGCGCAGCGATTGATTGGTTGGCAACAATTGCGCTGAGGAAAGAGTCAGGAGCCGCGCTGGGGAAACGCACTGGCGCACTCCCCGCACGTGTGACCTCGACGTAGAAATCCACGGTGGCTCCGCAAGGCGCAGGCGGGAGAGTTCCCACATACATGTTGGGTGTTGTTGCAACGAGTGGCGTCGCTGACCATGATCCACTGGCACCACCGGCACCTCCACCGATCCGCGAAAAGAGTCTGCGCTCCACAACACTTCCAGGAAAAAGTTCTCGAACTCCCACTTCCAATGGCGTCGGCTGATCTGGTTCGAGCGTCGTCGGCGCAGCAACCGGCAGCGAAATCACAACGCCTGGCGCGATCGCTTCCGCGAGCGTCATCGCTGCAGCAAAGGTCTCGCGCACGCAGGGCATGATCTCCTGCGGCGGCATGACGAATCCATATGTACCTGTGTCTCGCACTTCGATCGTCCATGAGAGCGCGCCTCGCGATCCGTAAGTCCAGTCGACCGATCCGCCGCTGGCGAGGTAGAGCGTCGATCCGACGGGACCTGCGATAAAGGGCGCTCCCGTCTCTGCAGCGATCGCACTCTTCATCGCGTTCCCCAGCGAGAGAAAGAGCGCCGCATCAGAGTTCGGCGCAAGCGTGTACGCCCAAGGAGAGAGCACCAACTGCGAGTACGAATGAAAGTCGATCGTGGCTGCGATGTTGGGGTGCGACACAAAGAAGTCGCGCATCGCGCTTGTCTCTGGCTCGGAAAAAGCAGCCGTTCCCCGATATGTTTCGCTCGAAGGCACGGTGCTCGCACCTGCTCCACCCCACTGGTAGCCCCAGTTGCGATTTGGATCGACACCAAATGTTCCGTCGCCGTTGTCCCTGCGATTCTTGCGCCAGAGTCGATTCGCACTACTCGCCCAAGTGAACGCGTACCCGTCGACATTCACAATCGGAATGACGAAAATCTCGACCTTCCCGAGGAGCGCCTGCACCCGTGGATCGGTCGACGCGGTCTCAACAAGCCTGTCAGCGAGATACATGCCGGTCATCGTTGCCCCCCACTCGCGCGCATGCTGGGTTGCATCGAAGACGATTGCGGGCACAGATGCACCCACAGGCACGGCGCTGATTCGGATGCCTCGAATTGGTCGACCTTCAATCGACTGCCCAACGACAAAGACCGACGCGATGTCAGGACGCATTGCGGCAAGCGCGTCGAGGCGCGCATTGCACGCGGCGAGGTCTTTGAAGTCTTCGAACCACGCGTTGTCTGCAACACCACCATCGGGGGGGGTGGCGAGGCGATGCGCTTCCGCATCAACGACTGCTTGGACATCCTCGATCATGACGCAGTACTGAAGCTCGGTCCGTTCGAGTGCCTCTCGTTGTTTCTCGGTCACGAGGTAGTCCGCGAAGCCACGGTGGATTCCGTGACTCCACATGTCATCGGAGAGCGCGTCCATCGTGCGAACGTCCCGTACCGAGTCAAGGCGAACGCGCACGACGCTGTCACCGACAGCAACGCACAGCAGAGCGCACAGGAGGGGAACCATGTGATTACCCTAGCACGGATGCCGAGTACTCCAAGTCGCGTGCGCGAGTTTTCCACGATTTTCCTTGCCGTCCGAAGGATTTCAGCGATGTGGTGCGTCGCCTTCGCTGCTGGCACGTTGTGCGCATGCGCTTCGACTCGACCACTCAGCCCTACTGAGGCGATCGCTGCGGCACCGAGTCCGCTGTCGCTGTCCGCTTTCGACGGCGCGACGGGCGCGCTCATCTCGTGGCGCGAAGTGCTCGACCGAGTCGCCGCTGCAGATGCGGTCTTTGTTGGCGAAACCCACAACGATGCAACTGCGCACGCAATCGAACACGAACTTGTTGCATCCTTCCTGGCGGCGCACCATCCAGCCGCGGTGAGCATGGAATTCCTCGAGCGCGACGATCAGGCCGCGACCGAGGATTACCTCGCTGGAGCGATTTCGATGGACGAGTTCATCGCGCGAACAAAGTCGAAGGACTGGGCTGGAGCCGACAGCTGGATCCCGTGGTACCAGCCGATGATTGACTCAGCAAAGCGAAGCCGCGCCAAAGTCGTCGCAGCGAACGCACCGCGCAAGTATGTCTCAAGCGCGCGCGTCGATGGATACACAGCACTTCTGGCGCTCCCGGGCGAAGAGCGCGTTCTCTTCGAGGTCGATGAGGAGATCGCGCGCGACGGAGACTGGGAGCGTCTGCGCGAACTGATGATCGAGATGCGACACGATTCCGCGAAGGAAGACAACGCGAAGCCAGAGCCACCAAGCGACGATGACGTCGACGCGATTCACCGCTCCCAGCGAGTGTGGGACCGCACGATGGGGACAAGTGCAGCGCGCGCATATTCAAACTGCGGAGCGATGATCCATATCGTGGGAGGATTTCATGCTGGCAACCGGCTCGGCACAGTGGCTCAGTTCTTGAAGGCCTGCACGCCGCGGCAAGTCTTGATCGTGGCGCTTGAACCGAGCAAGAGCCAGACATTGGATCCAAGCGATGCCGATGGTGCCGACGTCGTGATCCACACGCGAGCGCTCCGAACGAATGCCAGCGGCGACAGCCGTCCAACAAGCATCCAGCCAACCAAATGATGGGTTTCTTCAGCGACCGACGAGTCTGTTGAGCGCATCGCGCGAGTCGGCGATCGCAAAGAGTTTCTCGATTTTCATCATCGCCAAGAGCGCGCGAAGTTCCTTGTTTGCCCCATAGAGAATCGGCTTCGCGCCAAGTGCAGCTGCGCCGTTTCGGCAATTGATGCATGTGCCGATTCCCATGCTGCTCATGAACTGCACCGCAGACAAGTCGAGCACCATGAACTTGAGCGCCTTCCCCAGAGACTTCATGTGTGGATCGATGTCGCCGCTCATGATCGGCGCCTCGCGCTGACCGATGTTGGGACCCGCCGGGCGAACGATCAGCACGGAACCATCCCAAATCATTTCCACGTAGAGCGTCTTCTTCGTCGTAGGTTCTGCTTGTGTACTCATTGTTCTTTCTCGATCGGGTGAAGTCTAGCGTTCCTTGCGGGAGGGATCGAGCCAGTTCGGATCGAGGAGCGCCAGCAGAGTCGCTGAGGCTCCGCCAATCGAATGCTCCTCGGCGAGGCGCGAGGGGTTCGCGATATCGAGGATCGCGACCGCCCCCTTCTTCATCAGCACCCCCGAGTCGGTGCACCCGAGCAGTTCTGCGACGAAATCACTGAGCATCGGTTCGTGCCCGACAATCGCTGCGCTGCGTTCGGTTCGTGCGGCAAGCAGCGTGCGCACCGCTTCCATGTCTTCGCCTTGATCGCACTCAAGCGACATGCATCGGATCGGTTCTGGCCATCCGGCGACCTTCGAAAGAATGCGCACTGTGCGCCAAGCCCGCTCGTAGCCGCTCGCAAGCACGAACTCTGGAGGAGCGTGAATCTGGGCAAGGCGCTCAGCGAGTTGTTCGAACTTGCGGACTCCCCCCTTCGTGAGCGGTCGAAGCGAGTCGTCTGGCCACTCATTCGAGTCGCGCTCAAAGGCCTTCGCATGTCGAACCACGAAAAGCAGCATGCGTGCGTACGGTACCGTTGACGCCGTGAGCGAGACTCTCTTCATGAATGCACGCATTGTGACGCTGAAGAGTGATGCCGCAGGCTGCGCGAAGCCCCGGCGCGGCGCCGATCTGCGAAACCTTGGCGTGATCGGGCGCGGATTCGTTCGAGTGCATGGCGGGAAGATCGCAGAAGTTGGGGATGGCGACGCACCGAGCACGCCTGGCGCTGCAGTCATCGACGCTCGTGGGCGCGTGCTCGCGCCAGGCTTCGTCGACTGCCATACCCATGCATGTTGGGAGGGCGATCGAATGGACGAGTGGCAGCAGAAGCTCGCCGGGACCAGTTACCTCGACATCCTCGCAGCAGGCGGTGGCATCATGTCGACTGTTCGAAGCGTTCGCGCTGCGTCGACTGCCGCACTCTGCGACGGACTGCTGCGAAGAGTGAGGGAAATGGCTGCCTATGGCACAACGACAGTCGAAGTGAAGTCGGGATATGGACTCGACACGACAACCGAACTTCGGATGCTTGAGGCGATCTCGAGTGCCAAGAGGGCGTCGCCGCTTCGGATTGCAGCGACTTTTCTTGGCGCGCATGCGATCGATCCAGACCAACCCGACGCAGTCGAGCGCATGACCAACGAGACTCTGCCCGAGGTGCTTCGAAAGTATGCCGGCATCTGTGTCGACGCGTACTGCGAGAGTGGCGCGTGGAGTGTCGCGCAGTGCACAGCGTACTTCCAGAAGGCGCGTTCGCTTGGATCGCCGATTCGAGTTCATACGGATCAGTTCAATTCGCTCGGCATGGTTCCCAAGGCCGTCGAACTTGGGGCCGTCAGCGTCGATCACCTCGAAGCAGCGACAGATGCAGACCTTGACTTGGTTGCGAAGAGCCCGACGATCGCTGTCGGTCTCCCTGCGACTTCGTTTTGCCTGGGGTCTGGTTGCATCAATGCGAGACGGTTCATTGATGCTGGCGGCGCGCTCGCGCTCGCCACAAATGCGAACCCCGGCAGCGCGCCTGTGCGCGGGTTGCCGATCGTGCTCTCGTTCGCCGTGCGCGAATTGAGGATGACTCCCGCAGAGGCGATCAGCTGCGTGACCTGGAACGCGGCGTGCGTGCTCGGCTTGAGCAAGGACTGCGGATCGATCGAGGTCGGCAAGTCGGCGGACCTCGTGCTCTGGCCATGCACAGACGAACGCGCGCTTGGCTACGAACTTTGCGGATCGCTGCCGGATCTCGTCATGGCGCGAGGCGTTGAAGTCGCGCGCCCGAATGGCGCGGTGAGTTAGGCTCCCGAGATGCTCTCCCAGAAGGACATCGCGGCCGCGACCGCTGCAGCAGCCTGTGTCTGCCGCACACACGAAGCGATCGCGCAGTTTCTGCGCGAAGGACAGCGGCTCAGCGAGATCGATGCGTTCATTGCGAAGACGCTGAAGCAATTGGATTGCAAGTCGTGTTTTCTGGGATACCGCGTGCGCGGGCATCCCCCCTTTCCCAGCCATGCGTGCATCTCCGTCAACGAGTGCGTCGTGCACGGCACGCACGACATGACATTGAAGGGAATTGCCGAAGGCGATCTCGTTTCGATTGACATTGGCGTGCTCCACCGAGGTTGGATCGGCGATGCCGCTTGGACATACTTGATCAAGTCAGGTGACGATCTCTCGCGCGCGCTGCTTCGAGTTGGTCGCGAGAGCCTTCGCCGAGGCGTCGCTGCGATGCAACCAGGGAGGCCGCTCGTCGACTGGGCGCGTGCTGTGCAAGACTGCGTCGAGAAAGAGAGTGGGTTCTATCTCGTGCGCGGACTCGGCGGGCACGGCTACGGCAAGACCCTGCATGCGGCGCCGTTTGTGTCGAATGTCGTGCCGACATTCCCAGGCGAGTGGATCGAAGCGTGGATGACTTTCAAGCCGGGCATGCTGATTGCGGTCGAGCCGATGATCGCGGCTGGAAGCACAGAGATATCGTCGAAGGGCTCAGCGTGGCCGATCTATACAAGTGATGGATCGCTGAGCGTGCACTACGAGGCAGATGTGCTCATCACCGAGAGCGGTCCGGTCAATCTCACCGAAGACCTCTTCGCGCTGCCCGATGTGGTGGGGTAGGGAGCGACCGCCCGCTCTCGATGCCAACGGAGCAGTGAGCGAGCGGCGCAGGCGTGGTGTGAATGCTCCGCCGCACACCGGAATGCCCCCGCACCCCCTTGAGATGGTGGGATCGTGTCGAAAAACGACACGATCCCACCATTTCAGAGAGGGAGGCGCGTTGCGGGGCCAGTTGGCTTCGCGATATACCCTCCCGCCATGTCATCCATGTCCACGCCGAAGGCCGTGCTGCTTGAGTCGATCCATCCTGTTGCAACGACGATCCTCTCGACCGCAGGCTTTCAGGTCGAACGCGTTTCCGGCGCGCTCTCTGGCGCGGAACTCACCCGCGCGCTCGCAGGCGCGAGCATCTTGGGCATCCGATCGAAGTCGCACCTTGGCGCCGAACACTTTGCGGCTCATCCGCAACTCGTCGCCGCTGGCTGCTTCTGCATCGGCACGAATCAGGTCGATCTTGCCGCCGCAGAGTCCGCTGGCACCGCCATTTTCAATTCGCCCTTCAGCAACACGCGCAGCGTTGCAGAGATGACCGTCGCAGAAGCGATCTGCCTCTTTCGCAGGCTTTTCGAGAAGTCCGCGCAGTTGCACGGCGGCCGCTGGGACAAGTCCGCCGCGCACGCGCATGAAGTTCGCGGGCGCATCCTCGGCATCGTCGGATATGGACACATCGGCTCGCAGGTCAGCGTGCTTGCAGAGTCGCTTGGCATGCGCGTGATCTTCTTCGACACTGCGCGTCGCCTGCCGCTGGGGAATGCACAGGCTCGTCCGACTCTCGACGCTCTCCTGCGCGAGGCGGACTGCGTGACGCTGCATGTGCCTGAAACTGCGCAGACCAAAGGCATGATCGGCGAGAAACAACTCGCGCTCATGAAGCCATCCGCAAACCTCATCAACAATGCGCGCGGTTCGATCGTCGACCTTGACGCACTTGCTGCTGCGCTTCGGGCAGGCAAACTTGGCGGCGCCGCGATCGACGTCTTCCCAGTCGAGCCAGACGGCAACGGAGATCCATTCGCGTCTGTGTTGCAGTCGTGTCCGAGTGCGATCCTCACTCCTCACATCGGCGGGTCGACGGAAGAGGCGCAGGAGTCAATCGCTGCGGATGTCGCCGAGAAACTCGCGCGCTTCTGGCACCACGGGTCGACCGACACTTCGGTCAATCTTCCGCAGGTCGACTTGCCGGTGCTGCGCGACGGACAACTTCGCATCTTGCATGTGCACCGCAATGTGCCGGGAGTGCTCGGCACCATGCACACGCTTCTTGCGAAGGCCGGCATCAACATCAACGCCGAGTATCTGCAGTCCAATCCGCGAACGAGTTATGTGATCTTGGATGTCGAACGCACTGGCGATCCGAAGCTCATGGACAAACTGGTCGACGGAATCGGTTCCATGCCAGAGACAATCCGCATGCGCACAACCTTTGGGGTGTGAGAGCGCAGTGCATCCGTAGCATGGCACCCATGCTCACGCGAAACACCACCCGTTTCCCACTCGTTCGACTCCTCTGCCCCGCTGCCGCACTCTGCTGCGCGGCGACACTCGTAGGCGCCACTCCGCCAGTGTCCAAGGCGCAGCCTGTCACCGATGTTGTGCAGGGCGAGTCGATCGTCGACGACTTCCGATGGCTCGAGGCACTCGAGAGCACGTCGAGCGAAGTCAAAGACTGGACCACCGCGCAAAACGATCGCACGAAGGCGATCCTGAAGGCGCTCCCCTGCCACGACCAACTCGAGCGCCAACTTGCACCGCTCATGTCGATCGGCTCAGTTGGAATTCCAAAGCGCGAAGGCGGCCTTGCCTTCTGGACAGAACGCGAGGGAACACAGAACCAGCCCGTGCTCTACGTCGCAGCAGAGGGTTCGCCAGAAACTGGACCTGCTCGCGCTGACAAGAAAGTGCTGCTCGATGTCAATGCGATTGACTCGAAGGGACTGACCAGTCTGGACTGGTGGGATCCATCGCCAGATGGCGCGCGGCTCGCTTTCGGAACATCGAAGTCGGGCAGCGAGATGAGCGTGCTTCACGTGCTCGAAGTCAAGAGCGGACATTGGCTCAGTGACGAGATCGTCGGGAAGGTTTCCTTCGGCGGATGGGCTCCGGACGGCACCGGGTTCCTTTACAACCGACTCGCAGACCCTGCGGACCCCTACTCGCGCGAGATTCGCTGGCACGAGATGCGCCGTCATGTGCGCCACGATCCGCTGATTCTTCGCCAGAAAGAACCGAGTGTCATTCCTGGTGCCGGCATCTCGAGGGACGGCCGCTGGATCTTCGTCGTGGAGCAACATGGATGGCAATCGAATGATCTGTTCGTCGGCGATCTCGCCAAGTGGCAACGCGCTGGAATGCCCGACGACGCACTTGCGCTGACCGCAGTCGCCGTAGGACTCGACGGCAACTTCCAGCCGAGCGCGATGATCGGCGACACGCTCTACATGCTCACGTCCTTTGAAACGCCCAAGGGATCACTCTGGGCCGTCGACATGAATGCGCCTTCGCGTGCCAACTGGAAGCTGGTCATTCCAACGCGGGCCGATGAAGTGCTCGACTCGGTCGGCTATGCAGGTGGACTGCTCGTTGCGTCATACAACAAGGACGTCACAAGCCGCATCGAGCGTTTCACGACAAGCGGCACCAGCCTGGGCGAGATTTCGCTGCCTGGACTTGGCAGCGCCGCCGCATCGACTGATGAGCTGCGCACCGATGGCTTCGTCAGTTACACCAGCTTCAACGAGCCGCGCTCGATCTACACGGTCGATTACGCAAACGGCGCGATGAAACTCTGGGCCAGACCAATTGTGCCGATCGACCCGTCGAGCGTGACGGTCCGCCAAGTCTTCGTGACGAGCAAAGACGGCACGAAGATTCCGATGTTCATCATCCACAAGAACGGGCTCGTGATGACAGGCGAGGCGCCGACCATTCTCTATGGCTACGGTGGATTCAACGTGAGCATGGATCCAGCGTTCAGCCCGACACAGTGGCCGTGGTACGAGGGCGGCGGTGTCTACGCGGTCGCCAATCTGCGCGGCGGAAGCGAGTACGGCGAGGAGTGGCACCGTGCTGGAATGGGATCGAAGAAGCAGAATGTCTTCGATGACTTCTACGCCTGCGCAGAGTGGCTTGTCGCGCAGAAGTACACGAACTCGAAGCACCTCGCAGTGCAAGGTGGATCAAACGGCGGACTCTTGACTGGCGTCGCCGTCACGCAGCGACCCGATCTCTTCTGCGCAGCGATCAGCGCTGTGCCGCTTCTGGACATGATTCGATACCAGCAGTTTCTGTTGGCGAAGTACTGGGTGCCCGAGTACGGATCGAGCGAAGATCCTGCCCAATTTGCGACCATCATCAAGTACAGCCCCTACCACCATGTCGTGAAGGGGACGAAGTACCCGGCGATGCTCTTCACTGCGGGAGAGAACGACTCGCGAGTCCATCCGCTTCATGCGCGCAAGATGACGGCGAGGATGCAGACACTCGCAGCAAACAATGACACCGAGGATCCCATACTTCTCTGGGTCGACCGCGATGCTGGTCACGGTCAGGGCAAACCGCTCGCCAACCGCATCGCGGAGCAAGCGGATCAGTGGTCGTTCATGATGTGGCAGACTGGAATGTGTCGCTGACGGGCAAACCGTGCGCTTCAGGGCATGCGCGCGTCACTGAAACACGTGCCGCCCGTCGGGCGCGCGTCATTGCACGACTTCAAGCCTCGCATACTCCAGCACGAGCGTGCGTGTGCCAGCCGTCACAAAGTTGACGCGCACGCTGGTGAGACTGCCGCGCGGCAGCACCTCTTCGATTCGGCCGCGCCCGAAATGCGCGTGACGAACGACCATTCCCGCTCGAAATCCGTGCCCGCTTGCCCGCGATCCGGCGCTGCGAGGAGCGCTCGAGTCATCGTCGCAGTCGCCTAAATCCGTCCTATCAATGCGCTCGACGCTGGTGTCCTCACCATCTCGTCCAGCCAGTTCGCGAAGAAAACCGCTCTCGATCGTGCGCATGCGAAGCCCACGCATCGCGCGCGTGCCAGCGCACGTCAGCAAGAGATTGCGTTGACTGCGCGTGATGCCCACGAAGAGCAGGCGGCGCTCTTCCTCGATCGACTTTGGCGAATCAATCGACCGTGCATGCGGGAGCAACCCCTCTTCGATCCCAACGATTGCGACGGTGTTGAATTCGAGTCCCTTTGATGCGTGAAGCGACATCAGCATGACGACGCCGCGCTCGGGATCGACAGCGTCTGCATCTGCGACAAGCGCAACAGATTCGAGGAATCCACGCAGTGCCGTTCCCAACGTCGGCGGCGATGCACCAGGCGCCGACTCGGGCAGGACATACTGACTGGCCGCATTGGCCACTTCGAGCACATTGGCCTTTCGATCCGCTGCATCCTGGTCATCGTCTGCAATCGCGGCGGCCGCGCGCTCGAGTCCAGCCGCCTCGATCAGCCGTACGACAAACGACCCGAGGCTCGACGCGGGCTGCACTTCGAGTTCACTTCGCATTCGAGCGAGTGTCGCGACGAGCCCGTCGATCGACTTTGAGACGCGCTCGCCGACCCCTGTTTGCTTCGAGAGTGCGAGCGCTTGCAACAGCGATACACCCTGCGTTTGCGCAAGCGCTTCGATTTTCTTCATCGAGGTCGCGCCGATCCCGCGCGCGGGCACATTGATGATTCGCCGCAGTGCAGTCTCGTCCTGCGGATTCGCGAGCGCCCGCAGATAGCTCAGCGTGTCACGCACCTCGCGGCGCTCGTAGAACGCAGTCCCCCGCGCAATCGCGTACGGAATGCCGCGCCTGCGCAGTACGTCCTCGACCGTGCGACTGAGCGCGTTCATTCGGTAGAGCACCGCCATCTCGCGCCACTGAACCCCAGCTCGATTCGCACGCTGGAATTCGTCGGCGACGAAGTTGGACTCTGCGATTTCATCATCGAGCCGCACGATGCGAGGGAGGTTCCCCTCACCAAGATTCGTCACAAGGTCTTTGTGGCGTCGATGCGTGTTGAATCGGATCAGCCTGTCGGCGATCTCGACGATTCGACCGGTGGACCTGAAGTTCTCACCGAGCGGGATGATGGCCGCGCCGGGATAGTGCTCTTCAAACTCCATGATGTTGGAAATGTCCGCGCCGCGCCATCCATAAATGGATTGGTCCGGATCGCCGACGACGCAGATGTTGCCGTGTGCGCGCGCGATCGAGTGTGCGACTGTGAACTGCGCGTGATTCGTGTCTTGATATTCATCCACGAGAACTTCTGTGAACCGCTCCTGCAACTCCTTCAGAACCGTCGCATCGACGCGAAGCAGGCGCGCCACACGCATCAGAAGATCATCGAAGTCGAGCGCGTTCTGGCGAACCATCTCGCGCTCGTACGCCGAGTAGATGCGGGCGATCGTGCGCTGACGAAAGTCAGTCGCCGCCTGCGTGTATTCCTCGGCAGTCATCAGCCGATTCTTCGCTGCGGAAATCTCGGACAAGACGGAAGCCACCGGCCACTGAGCGACTTCAAGTCCGACGCGCGAAATCGCACCCTTCATGACCGTGTGAAAATCATCCGCGTCGAAGATTGAAAAGTCCGCTTCGAGCGCCTTGGTCCCGATGCCAGCTGCGATGTTGCCCGAACCGTATCGGCGCAGGATTCCAGCGGAAAATGAGTGAAAAGTGCCAACGACGAGCCCTCGTCGACCGGGCGCGTCGGCAGGTACAAGCGCATCGACCCGAGCCTTCATCTCGCGGGCCGCCTTGTTCGTAAATGTCAGCGCGAGAATCTGCCACGCGGGAACACCCTGAGCGATTCGATAGGCAATTCGCCGAGTAATCACGCGCGTTTTTCCAGATCCAGGACCAGCGAGCACCAAGAGTGGTGCACCTGAATGCACCACCGCCTGCTGCTGAAACTCGGTCAACCCGTTGAGCAAGTGAACGTGTGTTTGCGAGGTCACGAATCGAGTCTAATTGCCCACTTGGCTGGCTCCGACATTCCATCCACAAGGGGCTCTCGACCCGAGATGGCGTGCCAGCGCGCGCAAGTGTCTGCATTTGCAGTTGGTTAAGAACTTGACAGCAACGTCCAATAATTTCAAGATATTGGGGGTGAATCGCTCTTGCCCCCACAAGATGTTGGGGTATCGTGGTTCTCGCGCTACCAAGGGCGGACTTGGCGGGTTGGTCAATGAAGTTTGATTTTGAGGAGTCAATCGATGGGAATTCTCTGCGACACACAGATCCGCGAACTGGTGGGAATCGAGCCATTTGAAGAGAGCCGCAAGAGACAAGGCGTCATTTCCTATGGCGTTTCGAGTTACGGATACGACGTGCGGGTTGGAACAAAGTTCAAGATTTTTACGAACGCAACTTCGGGCGGAGTGGCGGTCGTCGATCCGAAGGAATTCTCGAGCGACCTCTTCATCTCGATCGACACCACGCAAACGGGTCGCGATCACATCGTCATCCCCCCAAACTCTTTCGCACTTGCAGAGACCGTCGAGATTTTCTCCGTTCCTCGTGATGTCTTGGCGATCTGCGTCGGCAAGTCGACCTACGCCAGGTGTGGGATCATCGTCAATGTCACACCGCTCGAACCCGAGTGGCGCGGAAAGGTGACGATCGAGATTTCAAACACCACTCCGCTCCCAGCGAAAATCTACGCCAACGAAGGCATCGCCCAAATGCTCTTCCTCAAAGCTGACCGAGTCTGCGCGACCAGTTACGCAGACAAGGGCGGCAAGTATCAGAATCAAGTTGGTCTGACCCTTCCCCGGGTCGATGGCGGTTCTGAACCTCACTAAACGAAACACTTGCGAAGGGTCACAGACCCTGAGCGCCCTGTATTTCTGCCCGACGCTTCCTCTTTCATCTGTTAGGACGAATTCATGAAGATCTCAAGACGATTCACCCGCAAAGACACGGACGTCTACACCACCACCGAATGGGCGACGCGCTCAAGCAAGATCAAGAACCCGGATGGGTCTGTGGTCTTCGCAATGGACGATGCGCAGATCCCAAAGGAGTGGAGCCAACTTGCGACCGACATCGTCGTCAGCAAGTACTTCCGAAAGGCTGGCGTTCCTCAAGTTGCTGCGGACGGAACGACAACGACTGGACCTGAGCGGTCGGTCAAGCAGGTCGTGCATCGGCTCGCGGGATGTTGGCGACATTGGGGCGAATCTCACGGGTATTTCGAGAGCGCAGAGGATGGACAGGCGTTCTACGACGAGATCGCCTTCATGTTGCTTCATCAAATGGCTGCACCGAACAGTCCGCAGTGGTTCAACACCGGCCTGGCGTGGGCCTATGGCATCAACGGTCCGGCGCAGGGGCACTGGATCGCAGATCATCACACGGGCGCACTCGATCGAGCCCCCGACTCTTACACCCACCCGCAGCCGCACGCTTGTTTCATTCAGTCCGTCCAAGACGACCTCGTGAATGAAGGCGGCATCATGGACCTGTGGGTTCGCGAAGCGCGGCTCTTCAAGTATGGGTCTGGAACTGGGACCAACTTCTCCAGCATCCGTGGCGACAACGAAACACTCTCGGGTGGCGGAAAGAGTTCTGGACTGATGAGTTTCCTCAGGATCGGCGACCGCGCTGCTGGGGCGATCAAGTCTGGCGGCACAACGCGCCGTGCGGCAAAGATGTGCTGCCTCAACGTGGACCATCCAGACATCGAAGCATTCGTGAATTGGAAAGTCCGCGAAGAGATCAAGGTGGCTGCTCTCGTCGAGGGAATGAAGAAACTCAATGGAACACAGCGTGCCGTGGCAGAGCGCCTCGGACTCGCGCTCGACTACGACTTCAATGGAGAGTCCTACTACACCGTCAGCGGACAGAACTCGAACAACTCTGTTCGCCTCAGCGATGAGTTCATGGACGCGGTTGCCGCAGACGCCAACTGGAATCTCACGCGCCGCACCGACGGCAAGCCTGCAAAGTCGCTGAGCGCGCGGGACCTTTGGTCGCAAATCAATGAGGCAGCTTGGCACTGCGCAGATCCAGGCGTGCAGTTCGACTCCACGATCAATGCATGGCATACGTGTCCTGAGGGTGGGCGAATCAACGCGAGCAATCCCTGCAGCGAGTACATGTTCCTCGACAACACTGCCTGCAACCTTGCGTCGATCAACCTGCTGAAGTTCTATGACTCGCGCACCCGCCACTTCGACCTTGAGGGGTACGAGCACGCGATCCATCTCTGGACGATGGTGCTGGAAATCTCGGTATTAATGGCTTGTTTCCCATCGAAGGAGATCGCCGAACTCTCCTGGAGATACCGAACGCTTGGGCTCGGATACGCCAATCTCGGCGCGATGCTCATGCAGGCTGGAACCCCCTACGACAGTCCTGAGGGGCGCGCGATCTGCGGTGCGGTGACTTCGATATTGACCGGTCGTTCCTACGCAACAAGCGCGCTGCTGGCTGCGGAGCACGGTGCATTCGAGGGCTTCGATGACAATCGCGACCACATGATGCGTGTCATCCGGAACCACCGCCGAGCGGCGATGGGAGTTTCCCGAGAGAGCGACGAATACGAGTCGCTGCGCTCGAAGCCGATGCCGATCGACCACACGCTCTTCCGTGGAGGTCGCATCGCGCTCTCCAACGCGGATGACCTCCTTTCGCGCGCGACGGCCGCTTGGGACGAGGCGCTCGCACTCGGAGAGCAATTCGGATTCAGGAACGCGCAGGTGACGGTCATCGCTCCAACTGGAACCATCGGACTGCTGATGGACTGCGACACGACTGGCGTCGAGCCAGACTTTGCGCTGACGAAGTTCAAGAAACTCGCGGGCGGCGGACACTTCAAGATCGCCAACCAGTCTCTTCGACCGGCACTGAGTGCGCTGGGATACGACTCAAAGGAGACGGACGAAATCTTGGCGTACGTCATGGGAACACTCTCGCTTGATGCGGCGATTCCAGCTGCTGGATCGAGTGAGACGCACGGCGCAGATTCCGCGACCACCACGAGCCTTCGAGCTTTCCTGCTTTCGAAGGGCTTCACCAGCGCAGAGCTTGTGAAGGTCGAGAATGAACTGCCGACGGTCTTCGAGTTGTCATTCGGCTTTACGGCCTGGTCAATCCCCGAGCGAGTGCTGCTGGCGTGCGGTGTTGATCCAGAAATCGCACGCGCCGACCCGAAGTTCAACGGGCTTCGCATGCTCGGCTTGAGTTCGCAGCAGATTGAAGGACTCAACCGAACGATTTGTGGAACGCAAACGATCGAAGGCGCGCCACATCTTCTTGAGGAACACATCGCCGTCTTTGACTGCGCGAACCGATGCGGAGCGTTGGGCACAAGGTTTATCGCGCCTCGCGGACACATTCTGATGATGGCTGCGGCGCAACCGTTCATCTCAGGTGCGATCTCGAAGACGATCAACCTGCCCAACGAAGCGACCATTGACGAGATCGGCGCGTGCTACCGACTCTCGTGGGAACTTGGTCTCAAGGCGAATGCGCTCTACCGAGATGGTTGCAAACTCAGCCAGCCGCTCTCAACGAAAGTGGAAGCGACCGACCATGCCGAAGAAGCGGATACGGACGGGCTTGAAGAGAAAGAGAGCGCTGCTGCGACCCTTGCAATCCCAGTGCTGCAACTCGAACCGCGAATCATCGAGGTCGAACGCATCGTCGAGCGCGTCGTCGAACGCATCATCGAACGTCCGATGCGACGACGATTGCACGACACTCGTCGGTCCATCACGCACAAATTCAACGTTGGCGGTCACGAGGGATACCTGATCGTCGGTCTTTATGAGGATGGGCGACCTGGCGAATTGTTCATCACGATGGCGAAAGAGGGTTCAACAATCGGTGGTTTGATGGACTCGCTCGGAACTGCCATCAGCGTCGCCTTGCAATACGGAGTCCCCGTCGAGAGTCTCGTCACGAAGTTTGCGCATCAACGATTCGAACCGATGGGAATCACGACCAACCACGACATTCCATTTGCCAAGAGTCTTGTCGATTACATCTTCCGTTGGTTTGGAATGGAATTCCTGCAGGGATACCGCGACGCGAATTCGCCCAAACGGATCTCGGGAGGCGGACATTCAACCGACTCCGATTCGCATCTCGATACGACGCAGTTTTCCAGCTCGATGCGCTCACCGATGGCGGGAAATCCCCACCAGAATCCAGCTCCTTCAAGTGCAACGACAACCCAGGAGACACAAGAGAAATCATGGTCCACAACACGCTTCAGCATGAGCCTCGACAGTTCTGCGCGGCACATCGATCCGACTGTCCCATCACCCGCCGGGGAGAAGATCGCAGGTCATTCACCGAGCCAGCGGATTTCCGCATTCCCCGATGCGGTCGAATCGAGGAGCGTCGGTGGACCGATCGCACCGATCATCGTCGAGCATGGCGAGATGCGATCGCTCGGATCGCCTGCGGGTTCAGCAGCTGATCAAGCAAATGCCCAGTTGATGGGTGATGCGCCGGCGTGTGATGAGTGCGGATCGATTACGGTTCGAAATGGCACCTGCTACAGGTGCTGGAATTGCGGTCACAGCATGGGCTGTAGTTGAACACCTCGGAAATGAACCTCAACAACAGACATCTTCAGAGAAAGAATGTTTTCGCTATCGACAGGATCGGTCGCCTCACTCCGACGACGACTGATCCCCAAGTATTCGCAGTAGCACAAGTCCTGAGTTTTTTGAAACGGTTGGCGAGTGAACGGAATTTCCTTGCACTGGTTGGATACGCACGGAAACGGTGGATTCCAACCCCCTTAGCGGCGGGGAGAACCCGGCTGATTCAGGGTGACCGACTCTCTGGCTTGAACACTGCGAGTTTTTGACGAGATCCAGGACGGAACTCGTGTCTGATCCCCGCCGAAGCGCACGCGCGTTTCGGCGGGGTTTTTCTTGGCTGCGAGGCGTACTCACTGGGCCATTCCTGCCATGCGTTGCGCTCGTACGCTGCCGCGATGCACTTCCAGCGAACGGCTCGGCTCTTCGTCCTCGCGGTCACGGCCATCGCGCTCGCCTTCCACTTCGGATGCGCCGCACCGCACCTCTGCACTCTCAGGTGCGCCGAAACTGCGCAGGCGCGGCCAGCGCTGATTCGGCATGTGGTTCTCGTGACGCTACAGGACCGCTCGCAGCGCGAGCAACTCCGCGCGGATTGCACGGCGAAACTCGCTGACATTCCCGGGGTCATCGACCTCGAGATTTCCGAGCCGGTCGACATCGGCCGCACCAACGTCGATGGTGATTACGACATCGCGGTCTTCGTCAGTTTCGCATCGATCGAGCAGTACAAGGCATATCTCGCGCACCCGAATCATCTCGCGCTCGTGAGTGCGTGGAAGGAGAGATCCGACAAGATGCGCATCTATGACTTTCGCTGCAGGGTCACCGAGGACCCACAACCCACAAACCGCTAGGGGATCGCACGCCTGCGCGCTGGGAACTCCTTTCACGGAGCTCTCGTCATGGTGCTCCGCGGTGCATTTGGCGCACGCACCGTGCTGCGCAGCGAAGTGTGAATCTCGCAAATCGTGTGGCCCGTCGAAAGAAGGTCCCGCGCGAGTTGCGGAGCCGGCAAGCGTCCGCGCCGCCGGCGAGCATGTTTGAGCGCCGGGAGGTCCTTTCGCGGGCCTCGCGCTTCGGGCTTCGCTTCCGTGCTTCGCTTCCGTGCTTCGCTTCCGTGCTTCGCTTCCGTGCTTCGCTTCCGTGCT
>CAYHHO010000038.1:21553-25968 GCA_964356445.1 uncultured Singulisphaera sp.
TCGCTTCCGTGTTCTAACTCGCGTCCCGAACCCAGCCGCGCCATTCACCGCGTCTTGACTTCAATGTGCTTCGCGACGATCTTGACTTCATCGCTACTGCCGAGCACGAGCGGGACTCGCTCATGCAACTTCTTCGGGTGCACATCAAGCGTCGAGCTCGAATTGCACAGACTCATTCCCCCAGCCTGCTCCATGATCATCGCCATCGGGTTCGCCTCATAGAGCAAGCGCAACTTGCCATCTGGGTGTGAGAGGGTTGGGGGGTAGAGAAAAACTCCACCGCTGAGCAAGATCCGATGGACATCCGCGCACAGGCTTCCGATGTACCTCGATGAGTAGCCGCTGCGATGCGCCCACTTGAGGTACTCCTGATATCCGTCGGGGAAGGATGCGGAGTAGGCCTCGTTGATCGAATAGACCTTCTTCTTCGGCGGAATACGAATGCCCTGCTTCACCAAGATGAACGAACCAATGAAGGGGTCAAGTTCAAAGAGATCCACTCCTGATCCGGTGGTAATGACGAACGCCGTCGACGGTCCATAAAGGATGTACCCCGCGGCGATTTGCTTGCGCCCAGGTTGGCAGATGGTCTGCTCCGCCGACTCGATCAATGGATCGTTTCGAAGAATCGTGAAAATGGTCCCGACTGCACCGTTGGTGTCGAGCGTGCTTGATCCATCGAGTGGATCGAAGAGCACGCAGTACTTCCCACCGTCGGTGCCTCGCCGCAGAATCGTTGGTTCTTCGTCCTCTTCGCTCGCAAGCACAGCAATCGAGGCCCGCGTTCCCAAGCATCGGATCAAGATGTCGTTGGAGATGACGTCCATACGCTGCTGCGACTCTCCCTGCACATTGGTCGCCCCTTCTTCGCCAAGCGAGTTCTCCAACCGCGCCCGCCGAACGCGATGCGCAATCGCCTTGCCTGCGAGCGAAATCGCGCTGACAATCCACGAAAAATCACCGCTCGCGCCTGGATAGCGCGACTCTTCGGCAAGGATGTGGCTCTGGAGAGAGCGAAGATTTCCAGTACTCGATTCGCGTTGACTCATGCAGGATCTCCTCGAGATCCATTGAACCACAAATGAGTCAGCGAGCGAGAAACGACCGCGAGATGCCCCCGAAGCCAAGAGGATCGTTCCGTAAATGAAAAGACCGCGCGAGCCATGGCACCATGGGGCGCGCGGTCGATTTCAAATCAAGAGGTCACACGGCGCAACCTCGACAACTTCTATACGTCCATGGGGCAACGGGGGTTCGGAAATTCTCGAAGATGATTGTCGGTGCGGGTCAATCGACCACCCTCATCCTCCCAGCATGTATCCTTCCGCGCCCGAGCGGGGTATTCGACGCGCTCGGTATCTCGACAACAGGAGAATCTCATGGCAACCACAGTCCAACCCCTCATCCTCGCAGCCCGCCGAACGCCTATTGGGAAGTTTCAGGGATCCCTCTCGCGAGTTCCATCACCACAACTTGGAGCCTTTGCAATCGCGGCAGCCCTCGGAGAGGTGGCAGGAGCGTCATCGCAGGTCGATGAATGCATCATGGGGTGCGTCCTCCAGGCAGGGCTTGGCCAGAACCCTGCTCGTCAGGCTGGGCTCAAAGCAGGACTCGCACCCTCGCTGAGCGCCGTCACCGTGAACAAGGTCTGCGGATCTGGGCTGCACGCTGTGATGATGGCCGCACAGTCGATTCGTGCGGGTGACAATCAGGTCGTTGTTGCGGGCGGAATGGAAAACATGGACCTCGCTCCGCACTTGGCCCAAGTTCGGGCGGGTGTGCGGTTCGGGAAGTTCGAGGCACTCGACCATATGGAGTACGACGGCCTGCGATGCGCTTTCGAAAATTGGGGAATGGGTCTTGCTGCAGAACACATTGCGACGACTCACGGCATCTCTCGCGCTGAACAAGATCGGTTCAGCGCCCAGAGTCATGCGCGGGCCGCGCGGGCAACTGCTGACGGCTGGTTCAAGCGCGAGATCATCGCCCTGAGCGCCGAGCAAATCAAGCAGAAGACCGGACTTGATGCCGACGAGGGATTCCGCGCTGACTGCACGGCAGAGTCGCTCGCGAAACTGAAGCCCGCATTCAAACCCGATGGTTCCGTCACGGCAGCCAACGCGAGCCAGATCTCCGATGGCGCTGCGGCGCTTGTCATCGCGTCGGAGTCGGCTGCAAAGCGACTCTCCGCGGTCCCTCTTGCGCGCATCGTCGGATCCAACACGGTCGGTGTCGAACCGAAGGAACTCTTCTTTGCTCCAGCCCTTGGAATCGAAAAGATTCTGAAGGACCACAATCTTTCAGCGAGCGACATCGACCTCTTCGAAATCAACGAGGCATTCGCCGCCCAGTTGCTTTGCAATACGAAATACCTGAAAATCACCGAAGAAAAACTCAATATTGGCGGTGGCGGAATTGCCATGGGCCATCCAATCGGTGCAAGCGGAGCGCGCGTGCTGGTGACGCTCGTTCATCACCTGATTCGCACGAATGGCAAACGGGGAATCTGCAGCCTCTGCCTCGGCGGAGGAAATGCAGTCACCATGCTGATCGAGCGCTGAGCGTCAACACGTCGGCCACGATGACGAATCGATGGGACCTCGGCGGTGTCTCGGCGGGGATTGGATAGCGGCGCGCCGCGGCTCCACACCATCAGATTGTTTCTGGCCGGTTGTTACTCGCCGCAGTCAGGTTCGATGCTGGCGACTTCCCCAGCACCCTTCTTCTGCGCGTACTTGCGGACCCAGCTCTCCCAGCTCTTCCCTGCCGCGGTGTCTCGTCCAGAAAACTGGAGCGATTCGATCTCGCAGTAGCGCACCACGATCCGAGTGTCGGTCGTCGCGGTCAGCAGCCGTACATGCGACTCCTCGAGCGAATCGGCGGTTCGCCGATCGAAAACATAGCCGTCGATTCGCCGACCATCCTTTGTGATCAGCGTCACATCACCCCTGTAACCAAACGCTTCATCGAGTGCAGCGCGCAACACCGCCGGATCAACAGAGTCGATCACTGTTCCTTGCAAACACTCTCCCATTAGCGAATCTCACGATCAGAATTCGAAGGGCTGCCGCAACTCTTCGAGGCGAGTTTGACCTCAACTTGACGGATCAAGTCAGCGAGTTCTGAAGCCGCACGATCAAGGCTGTTTCGACCCGTGACTGACTCGAGTGCATCGAGGCGACCTTGGATGGCAGCCGACTCAGATACCTCGCGCGAGGCGCTGCGAAGATACGACTCCGTACTCCGTGCGGCCTCGAGGATTTCGACCGCAGCGGCAACGCCCGACAGCGATCCTTGGGGCGCAGGAGCACTCTCACCGCTCGCCAGAGGCTGCGACCTCACTCCGGCGGCACTCCCCCGAACCACCGCAACTGCCGCTTTCGATCCCATCACTTCGGTCATCCTCGTATTCTCGCAGAGGTGGCGGGCAGTTGCAACCAACTTGTCTCGGTTCCCTGCCCACGGTGCGATTCTCACCCCAAAATGGGCATTCCGGTGGCTTGCGAAGTTGAATAGAGCCGCTCGCACACGGCGCTCCAATCTCGTCAGCGCACCATCGCGATCACGAAGGATGGCTCGCAGCGGATCAGAACGGGAGGCTGATCATCACATAACCCATCAGGCTGTTCCGTCCTGGGTTCTCCGCGCCAGTGTTCGCGTTCGAGATGTGATACCAGCGCGCACCCACCATGAGCCGCACGTCGGGTGCGATCTCAAAGGAGAACCCGCCACCTGCCTGAGGCGTGAAGTTGAATGATGATCCGCCAGCTGGCGTATTGACCGTGGTCGCGAGGAGACCAGATCCGAAATCACCGTAGATCGACCATGTCTCCGTGTTGATTGCATGCCAGCGAAAGAGGATCGTGCCGCCAATTCCCCACGCATCGTCGACGGGTTGGTCAATGAAATCGCCATCAAGTTGAAAGTCGATCGAGAGATCGTCGACGAAGAACCAACTCAAGCTGGCGCCGAATTGAATCTGCTGCGCGTCGTCGTCGAAGTCGTCCGCGAATCCGCCAAGAAGTTGCCAACGCCAAGTTCCCTCAGCGCCGAATCGAGCTGTTGAGAGCGGCTCCTGCGATGGAGCCGGCGATGTCGGCGTCGATTGCGATGGAGCGATGCGAAGGCCTGAATCGACGACGTCGTAGGAGAACCTTGGCACGTCGGCATATGCCACCACTGAACATGCAAGCAACACTCCGCCGGAGATCGTCCACTCGTGTTGGCGAAGCATGCTGCGCATCATTCGAAGAGTACGGTTACAAAAAAGCCGTTCGGTCGCTCCGACACGACCGAACGGCGTTGATCACGACTTCCATAGGAAGCCGCAAAGAAGGCTGAGGGGGTATTGAAAACTGTATCGCCGCCGATCCCGCATGGTCAATGCCAGATCCATTTCTTTTTTCCTGTCTCTA
>CAYHHO010000039.1:0-25917 GCA_964356445.1 uncultured Singulisphaera sp.
GAGTTGAGTAACTGCTGGTGAATCGACGCAGTGAATCCTGAATCATGGCAACCGTAAACTCCAGAATAAATCCTTCATAATCCAATTCAATAAATTCATCTTTGGCATTCAGAATATCCACATCCCCGGTGAGAGAAAATCGATGTCCCACGAGCTTTGCGGCAATAAAATCCAACGCAAAATCAAGCTTAGCATTGTGTTTATAGAGGAGTTGCTTCATGGGATCCTGCGGGAAGGGTTTCCCGACACTCGCGAGATAGACCGCCTTGTACGCACCACAGAGTTCCTGCAAACCCTCGGTGGGAACCGCGGTGTCTTCAGTTGTGTGGTACTTCGCCTTGATTTCGTTGAACACGTGCTCGAACTTGTGATGGTCCACCCCCATCACAACATCGCCGAACATATTGATCAGGCGGCGATACGCGTCGAACGCGAAGCGAGCATTTCCAGTCGCGGAAGCCAGACCAGCGACGACCTCATCATTCAGTCCGAGGTTGAGGATCGTGTCCATCATTCCAGGCATCGAGACTGCAGCACCAGATCGAACTGAAACGAGAAGCGGGTTCTTGAAACTGCCGAACTTCTTGCCAAGTTCTCGTTCGAGGAGTCGAATGTTCTTCGCGACCTCGTCCATCAAACCCTGCGGAAGGCGACTGCGACCTTGGCTGTACATCGCACATGCCTCGGTTGTGATTGTGAAGCCAGGAGGGACAGGCAATCCGATGGAAGTCATGTCTGCGAGATTCGCCCCCTTGCCCCCGAGCAGAAGTTTCTGCTCCGCCCGCCCTTCAGTCCGGCCTTGACCGAAGTAATAGATCATCTTGGTGCGCTTCGACTGCGCTTTCTTCGACTTGCTCTTGGTGCGGGATGGGGAAGGTCGCTTGGCGGTTGCGCTTGGCATGTTGGCTCCGAGGAAAGACCCTGATCCTACACGCATATGCGCTCGAATCGAACGATTGAACAGTTAGCATGAACGGATGCGCATAGGCGGCTGTCTTCGCGAATTGGACTGGAAATTCCCACCCGCACACGCAATGCAGCGCTGGAAGTCGGGGAGTGCCATGTTGGCGCTGGTCTCTGGATCAGAGTCGAGCGACTTCGATCGGTGGACTGTCCTTGCGCCCCGCCTCGATAGCCGAAGGATCAAAGCGCGTGTCGGCGATCCTGGCGAACTCTTGCGATCGATTCGCGAGTTCGCCCCTCCTCGTCCCGCGACTTTCGTCGACGGAGGGCGCGTGCGCCTTCCGTTTGTAGGTGGGTGGATCGGATTCCTTGGATATGAGTGTGCCAGCGCGTTTGAACCGCGCGCCGCCCGTGGGAGCGCGCAGTCCACTGATTGGCCAGATGCAATTCTTTGCAGAGTCCCCCGCGCACTCGTCTACTCGCACGAACTGCGAAGGTGGTTCGAGGTTGGCGATTCGGATGCAGCCGAAGTCGCTCCGCTCGTCGCGTGCGACCAAGGCGCCCCGCTCGAATGGATCGCCGAAGATGGAGGATCCCTTCGCCCGAAGTTGGACACTGCGGATTTCAAGCGCATGGTGACCCAAACCGTCGGCTATATCGGCGCTGGCGACATTTTTCAGGCAAACATCACGCAGCCGTTCAACGCTTCAATCGTTGGAAGTTCGCGCCAATTCGCCCTCGATGCTCTCGCGACTGCGACGCCGCGGTACGGCGCATACCTCGAACTTGATGATGATCACGCGATCCTTTCATTCAGCCCTGAACTCTTTCTCTCGCTCGATGGCGCCTCGCGACGCGTCACGACTCGCCCGATGAAGGGCACGCGCCCCGATCGGGCAGATGCAGCAGAACTCATGGCGAGTGCAAAGGATGCGGCGGAGCTCCACATGATCGTCGACCTCATGCGAAACGACCTCGGGCGCGTGTGTGAGACTGGGTCAGTGCGGGTCGACCGCGCAAGGGAACTTGAACGCCACCCGACTGTCCTCCAGACGGTCGCTGAAGTTTCCGGCACGCTTTCGCAGCGGCGAGATCTCGCTGATCTTGTTCAGGCGTGCTTCCCGCCAGGATCGGTCACGGGTGCACCGAAAGTTCGCGCGATGCAGATCATCAACGAGATTGAAAGTGATCCTCGCGGACCCTATTGCGGCGCGATAGGGCTGGCGAGTGGTTGCGGATCAGCGACTTTGAGCGTCGCAATTCGCACGGCTCGGCTGACGAGGAACGGTGACATCGACCAAGACCGATGGGAGATCGACTATCGCGCGGGATGCGGCATCGTCGCGGAGAGCGATCCCGCGGAGGAAGCACGAGAGTGCCTCGCAAAGACGAGAATCGCACAACTCGCGCTGGGCTCAGGGGCATCACACCAGGACCCGGTCGCGGCTCCCGCATGAACTGGCTTTCAGACTTCGACGCTCGTCTGATTCGGTTTGCTAGAGCGGAATTCGCTCCGACCACCGCGAGGTGGCACGCGACAATTCGAATGCTCTTTGCGTCGACGGTCGTGATGCTGATCACGCAAGTGTTTCAGCTCAATCAAGGCTACTGGGCAATCATCACGATCATGGTCATCTGCTTGCCATCCGTCGACTCGTCGGCGAACAAGATGATGGAGCGAATCGCCGCGACGATCGCAGGCGCGTCGGTTGCCTACATCGTCATGTCCGTTTTCTACCAGCAGTATTGGTTCTATCTGGCAGCGTTGTATGCGTTGCTGCTGCTCGCTGGGCTGGTCATCGCACGAAGCACACGCCCATACATCGGGTGGGTCTTCGCCCTTTCCCTCTTGGTCGTTGCCCTCGAGTCGCGCACAGGGTTTCGGTATGTCGCACAGATTTCCTTTGAACGCATGTGGGTGGTCGCAATAGGCGTGGGAGTTTCGTGGATCGCGCTCGCGCTGATCTTCCCCGCCAACCCCATCATGGAGTTTCGGCGCAAGTACACCGCGGCCATCGACATCGAATTGCAAAGGATCGAGTGGATTCTCCGCCGACTGCGACATCCAGAGCAGTCTGCCACCGATCGGCCTCCTCGTTCGACGGGTCCATCAGACGCTCGCGAGTTGTTCGTTTTCCTCGGTGATGCGGGATACTCCCAATCACGCGCAAGGCAACACCTTGGAGCGCTCGTCGAACGCGTGACGGTCGTCTGTGCCATCGGAACAATCACGAGCAATACGATCGCAGCCGTCGAGAGCATCGGCGTGGATCCCGCGCAGCAAGTACTACGCGCCCCCTCCATCCAACTCATGGAGTCCTTGCGCGATCTGCTCTACCAACTTCGGCGGTGGGCACAGGGCGATCGCGAAGCGGAATCTGATCTCGTCGCCACACTCGAGACGTCGCCGATCGACCTTGCGCCGATCGGAGAAGCTGTCGCGGCATTTGCGGTTGTGCATGAGACGGAAATCGTGCGGCTCGGCATTCGCGAAGGCAGTGGGGCCTCATGCGGGACGGCCGTTGGGCTCATGGCAACCCTGTCGATGTGCCGAGCGTTTCACCGAACATACGCAGGCGCCTTCGCCGTTGGAGACGGCAGCGCTCGATCCGTAGAACGCGCCGCTGTCTTGCGGATGATTTCGACGCCACTGCTTACACCTGGATTGAACGACGACTCCAGCCGAAGTTTCTGGTTTGGAATCAAAATGG
Source organism: uncultured Singulisphaera sp. (assembly GCA_964356445.1). Lineage (GTDB taxonomy): Bacteria > Planctomycetota > Phycisphaerae > Phycisphaerales > SM1A02 > F1-60-MAGs104. Next base: position 3,615 of record CAYHHO010000039.1, read on the forward strand.
CGACCGCGTGCGTCGTCGGATTTCTCTTTGTCAGCGTGACCGGGTTCTCAAGCCTCGGCACCATGATGATCACGCCTCTGATGGTTGTCGGAGCGACTGGCGGGTCGAGCGAGTCGACGCGCCAGCGTGCCAACCTGAGGGCCATTGGAGCGGCGCTGGGCGCTGCCGTTTCCATTCTTGCAATCATCTTCCTCATTCCGACGGTCGACAGTATCCCAGGGCTTCTGCTGATCTGGATCGGGTGCAGCGCTCCATTCTTCTGGATTATGAACGGCAGCACGCGAATTTCATACGCCGGAGTCCAGGGAACATTTTGTCTCGCGCTCGCGATCGGCACGCACTTCGAGCCCACGATCGATCTCGCGGTCCCCTCGGGTCGAATCGTTGGTGTCATTCTCGGGACGATCGTCACATACGCGCTCTTCCGTTGGGTCAAACCAGATTTTGCTCGCAACGAACTCGTGCGCATCTACGCGCTCGTGCTCAAACACGCGAGCACTGCGGTCACAATCGGGCTCCCGCGTCATCCTGGCACTGAACCCGAACTCGCTGCACTTCGATTCCAGTCATTCGCGCTGCTCCTCCGGAGCAGAAACATGAGCAAGACTCTTCTGAATGAGCCACGCGCAAGAGAACCGGCGATCTCCCTGGATCACATAGACGAGATCGCCGACCACCTGACGCTCATCGGATCCACATGCCATGCGTTGGCACTCAATCGAATGACTGCCGGCTTTGACTCGGAAGCGGCATCAGATGAACTTCATGAACTCTATGCCTGCGCGAATGCAGTCCATGAAACCTGCCTCATCGCAAGCGATTGCTTGGAGCATGGCGGGCATGGGGAGCACGGCGGCTACAAACCCTTCGCAACCGCAGCACACAACTTGGATTTGCAGACTCGTGCGCTTGCGCAACTCGCCCCCGAGATCCGCGCGCGCCCGAGTGTTCGTGTTCTGACTGCAGCGGATGCCGAGTTCGTCCTCGGGCAGATCGGTCTCTACAGGGTCGCAGCGACCCGACTCGTCAATCTCGCGAGTCTGCTCGAGGAGATCGCAGCGAATCGCGCGACTACAACATCTCCGCAGCAAGGCTTGCCAGTTCGCTGCGCTCTGTCTTCGACAGCGTGACATGTCCCGCCAAGCGGTGTCCCTTCATCCGTTCGATGAGGTGCGAGAGCCCGTTGCTTGCGGCATCGAGGTACGGATTGTCGATCTGCCCGACGTCGCCGCAGAGGACGATCTTCGTGCCATCGCCAACACGTGACACAATGGTCTTGACTTCGTGAGGCGAAAGATTCTGCGCCTCATCGACAATGATGAACTGATGAGGAATACTCCGACCACGGATATAGGTGATGGGCTCGAGCACAAGTTTGCGCGACGCGATCAACTGATCAATGCGCTGTTCGGTCGTCTTGCTGTCGGGCTCAGATCCACCGTGGCCGCCACGCGTGGATAGCAAGTACGCGACATTGTCGAAGATCGGCTGCATCCACATCGCCAGTTTCTCGTCCTTATCGCCTGGCAGGTAACCGATGTCGCGGCCGAGCGGCATGATGGGTCGAGCAACGAGCAATTTGTCAAAGCGCTCCTCTTTGAAGACCTTGTGCATTCCGGCCGCGATCGCAAGGAGCGTCTTGCCAGTTCCTGCAGGTCCAATGAGCGTCACAAGTTTGATTTCGTCATCGAGCAGCAAGTCGAGCGCCATCGTCTGCTGCACGTTGCGCGCGATGACTCCATAGATTGGTTTGCGAGGACCGGTAATGGGAATGATGTGGGCAGTGTCGGAAAGCCGCCGCGCCAAACCCGTGTGCGATGGGTCGCTGTCGTCGACGAGCGAGATGAATTGGTTCGGAAGCAACGAGGGCTTGTCGTCGCTCAGATCGTCTGAGTGCTTCGGGATCGCTCCAGGCACCGCCTCGATACGCGCGATCGGCAGTTGTCGCTCTGAGTAGAGGTCGTCGATCAACTCTCTTGGGACCAGACTCGTGATGAATCCTGTGTTCAGCCAGTCCGCGTCGACTCGATCTGCTTCAAAGTCCTCCGCGGCAACTCCCATCGCGTCGCACTTCACTCGAGCGTTGATGTCCTTCGAAACAAAGATCGCTCGCAGACCAGCGTCGTGCAGGGCGTGCGCGACTCCGATGATTCGATTGTCGACGATGCTCAGATCAAGGTCGTATGACGCTGCCGGCTTGAATCGCATGACGCGTACCGATCCACCTTGATCGTTCCACACCACACCTTCGAACAGGTGCCCGATGCCGCGCAGTCGATCCAATGCGCGGATCACCTGCCGTGCATTTCGACCTTTCTCATCGTTGTTCTTCTTGAACGTGTCGAGTTCTTCGAGGACCGTAAGCGGAATCACCACCTCATGTTCTTCGAACTTGAAGATCGACTGAGGGTTGTGAAGGAGCACATTCGTGTCGAGTACAAAGTGCTTTCGAACCTGCTCCGCATTCGCTGGCGCCTTCGCCGCTGACTTGTGGGAGCCCGCTGCCGGGGTAGGGCGACTCATCATGGGTACCTGATTCTACGATTCGCGCTCTTGGCGTGGCGCCCAAATCCGCAATTTGCGGAAGCATGTAGCGTGATCGCCATGGCAAAGCGTGTGCAGATGAAGGCCTCCCCGCGAAGGAGCGATCGTTCCAGAACTGTCGGCGAACTCGCGAAGGCTCTTGCAATCGTCGCTCCACCGGCACTCGCTGCGGACTGGGACAATGTGGGACTGTTGGCTGGAGACACCCAAGCGCGCTGCGACCGCGTCATCCTCACGATCGACTTGACCGACGATGTCGTCGAAGAAGCGTGTGCACTCAAGACCCAAGCCATCATTGCCTATCACCCGCCCCTGTTCCACCCAATCCGAAAGTTTGTAAGCCAAGGCGAGAGTGGCGCGCTGTTTAGAGCCACACGCGCTGGTATCGCGGTGCTGTCGCCACATACCGCGCTCGATGCCGCCGCGGGCGGCGTCAACGACTGGCTTGCGGACGGACTGGGCGATGGGCAGCGCCGACCACTGTCGGCGGCGGCCGCGGTTGCCGCGCGCGAGTCGTTCAAGATCGTCACCTTTGCGCCAGCGGGAGTGATTGACCAGATTCGCGGCGCGATGTCGATCGCTGGCGCGGGGAGAATCGGTGACTACACACAATGCTCACAATCATCCCTCGTCGAGGGAACATTTTTCGGAGGATCCTCGACGAGACCACGCGCCGGTCGCAAAGGCACGTTCGAGCGGCTGACCGAGCGGCGCCTCGAAATGGTGTGCGGACCGAAGGCGCTCGCGCCAGCACTCGCGGCACTTCGCAGCGCGCATCCATATGAGACCCCTGCGATCGAAGTGCACTCGCTCGCCGCCCAGCCGAGCGCGCGCGAGGGTCAGGGTCGGATATTGCGGCTGTCGGAACCAGCCACGACGCACGAACTCGCTCAGCGACTTCGCAAGCATCTCGGGATCAAGCGCGTCGAGTGCGCGGAGCAATCAACCCACATCAACAGACCGCATGAGGCGATCGGACTCTGCGCTGGATCAGGCATGTCCCTCTTCGATGCCGCGGTGGAAGGCGGCGCGACACTCTTTGTCACGGGCGAGGCCAAACATCACGAACAGCTCGCAGCGGTACGCCGCGGCTGCACCCTGCTGCTGTGTGGTCACACCAACACCGAGCGAGGATTCCTACCCCGCCTTGCCGAAAGACTTGCGCCGCTTGTAACGGGCATCGCATTCACGTTGTCGCAGCGCGACCGGCATCCGCTCGTGGATATGTAGAAGGATTCGCAGCAGAGGTGATAGGCGGCTCGTCGGGTTTGTGAATACGTCAAGCTTCACAACTTGAGGCATACACCGTGCTGCACGACCCATCTGTTTACGGGCAATTCTGTTCGCGCCCGTGAACACATTTGCCCGCAACTGATACCTGTGCATTCCGGAAAGCCGTAGTTCGCAAACCGTGTGGCCCGTCGAAAGAAGGTCCCGCGCGAGTTGCGGAGCCGGCAAGCGTCCGCGCAGCCGGCGAGCATGTTTGAGCGCCGGGAGGTCCTTTCGCGGGCCTCTCGATTCTGTGTTCCGCTTCGCGTCTCTGTGCGCCGGGAGGTCCTTTCGCGGGCCTCTCGATTACGTGATTCGCTGCGCGCTCGTTTCCCCAGCGACAGCGAAACTCATCCATTCTTCCGCGACGCCACTCTCGCCAGCAGCGCGGCTCCGAGAACTCCGGCATCCGCGCCAAGTTCGCTCACGACAATGTGGCACTTTCGCAGGGAACTCGGAAAGACATGCCACTCGAATGACTCGCGCACTCGTTCGACATAGCGCTTGCCGAGCGCGTCAACCACTCCACCACCAAGAACAACTGTTCTCACCGACAGCAGCGTGACCGCGTTCGCAATCGCGATCCCCAGCAATTCCGCCGCGTCGTCAACAACCCGCACAACAAGTTCATCACCGTGTCCATAGCACTCGGCGATCACGGAACTGCCAATCATTCCATCCTCTCCGCGAGTCGCGAGCGGCTCACGAATCTTGCTCTGTGGATAGAACCCGACAATCGCCTCCATCGCACGCACCATCGAAAGTCGACTGCAATGTTCTTCGAGTGTTCGCCGCCCGATGCCGCCGCGTGGACTGAGAATCGCTTGGCCAATTTCGCCGGCGGTGTGAAATGCGCCGCGATAGATCTCGCCGCCGAACACAAGTCCTCCGCCGATTCCTGTGCCAACCCATACGGCGAGAACATCCTGCATCGATTTCGCGGCACCGAGTTTCACTTCGCCCCAGAGAGCGGCATTCACATCGTTTTCGATCACCACTGGTCGTTCAAGACGCTTCCGAAGAATCTCTTGCAGCGGAACATTCTTCCAGCCGAGATTCCCAGCGTTGATCACCACCCCCTCGTCGAAGTCGATCGCACTTGGTGCACCCAACCCAACCCCATCAACTTCGGAGAGTTTCACCCCCGCCGCACTACACGCTCGCTCGATCGTCTCGACGATTCGGTCGATGACAGCATCGCGACCGAGCACTGCCTTCGTCTTGCGTTTCACCGAAGCCAAGACTTTGTCGCCCGAGTTCACGACACCGACCACCATGTTCGTGCCGCCAAGGTCAACTCCGACAACCAGCCCGCTTGATTTTCGTTTCTTTGACATGACCCATTCAGGCTAACAAGTCACGCTGCCAAGCCCCAGGCGAGTTCCGCAGGGAAGGGACGTCACTTGCGCTCGAACTTTGCTTGATGATTGGGTTCGGTCGCCGAGGACTGTCTGAGTCCTGGGGTTTGCATTCCGCCGCGCCGCAAGTCGAGTTCTGAGCGACCAGTCGTATCACGCACTCTCGTCACGGAACCTGCGCGCTGGACCCCGGTCCATTCCACACTCGCTCCGCGAGCCGCTTCGTGTCATCGATGATGTGCATGAGCGACGGAAGCAAAATCAGCGTGAGCGCCGTCGCACTCACGAGCCCTGCACTCAGCGTCAGCGCCATCGGAGCAAGGAATCTCGCTTGAAACGACTGCGCCAACACGAGGGGAGCAAGCCCGAGCACTCCCGTCACGCTCGTCAGGAGAATCGCGCGGATCCGCTTCTGTCCAGCCACAGCGAGAGCTTCGCGCAGCGGCCTTCCGGCGGCGACTTCCATATTGATGAACTCGACGAGCACAAGCGCGTTGTTCACCACCACTCCCGCAAGCGCAATCAATCCGATCAGACTGAGGAATGTCAAGTCATAGCCCATCAACAGGTGACCCGCAACCATGCCGATGACGCCAAATGGAATCGAGACCATCACCGCCAAAGGTTGCGTCATGCTGTCAAAGAGCCACGCGAGAATCGCGTAGATCATCAGCACCGCCGCCAGCATTGCGATCGGAAGCGATGCGAATGCGTCATTGAGATCCTGCTGCCTGCCACCAACTCGAATCCGCATTTCCGGATTGCTTTGCATGAGTGCACTGATCGCCGGGGTGATTTTCTCCACAACTGATTCCGGATGGGTTGCCTCTTCGGTGTCCGCCGTCACGGTGATCGTGCGCAGCCGATCGAGCCTTCGAATCGTGCTCGGTGCCGTGCGCTCGTGAATTGTCGCGATCTCGCCAAGGGGAACGGTCACACCCGACGGCGACACCACCCACATTCGATCCGCAATGTCAGAGTCCGCGCGTGCAGCATCATCGATGCGAACCCGCACATCAACCTCCTCGCGATCCGCGCTGAATACATGCGCGTCGAGTCCAAAGATCGCACCTCGAACCTGTCGCGCGACATCGGATGGCGTCAATCCAAGCGCAGCAGCCGATGGATGCACTTCAACTTGGACTTCGGGAGCAGCATCAAAATCGTCGTCCGAAACATTCATGACACCTTGCACAGTGGCAAGCGTTGACTTGATTGACTCTGCAACTTCCCGCAAGCGCGCAAGATCCGGACCCGAAAGTTCATACGTGATGTCCGACCCTGTCGGTCCACCCGTGAACTCTCTCACACGAATCGACTCCGCTCCTTCGAGCGACTGCGCGACTTTCACAATCGAATCAATGACTTCACTCGAGCGCCGATCACGTGTCTCGACCGGTGCGAGTTCGACAAACATCTGCGCAAGATTGCTCGACGAGCGATCCGCGAGCGCCGTGTCAAGATTGACGCTTACCCCGTACAGCGAAGTGACCGCCCGAGTCTCCGCCTGCGCGCGAGCGACTTCTTCGACTCTCGCCCCGAGCGCCTTGGTTGCCTCAAGGCTCGAACCGAGTGGAAGGCGAATGTCGATCACAAAGGTTTCGCTGTCATCGGAAGGAAGAAAAGTGAACGGCAGCCGACCCCCTGCAATGAGCCCAAGCGAGACAATGAATGTCGAAATCCCCGCGGCGACCGTCATGTAACGGCGATCGACGCACCAAAGCACCGCGCGTCGATACCACCGCTCGACGCTGGGCCACAAACGATGTTCACGCCATCGATCCACGGGCGCCATCAGTCGGTCGATGAACCCTCGTCGCCCCTCGCGCTCACGCCTGATCGCTCCCGCCATATGACTCGGCATCAGGAAAGTCGCCTCAAACAAGCTGATTCCCAGCGCGAGCGCCACGACCAGTGGAAGATTGCCAAGCAAGTCGCCGACACTTCCCTTCACGAGGCCGAGCGGAAAGAACGCAACGACCGTCGTCGCAGCGCTCGCGACGACCGGCCACGCAATCTTCTGGACTCCGCGCACGACGCCATCCTCAACCGACACGCTCTGGTCGGCTGTCTCGCTTTCAACACTCTCCGAAAAAACGATCGCGTCATCCGCTTGAATTCCAATCGAGAGCAGCAACGCGAACATCGTCAGCATGTTGAGCGAGATGCCGGTCATGTCCATCGCCCAGATCGTCCCGAAGACCGCGACCACAATTCCGAGCGTGACAAAGCACGCGGCGCGCCAATGCACTCCAAGCAGGAGCGCGAAGAACACAAGGAGTCCCCCTTGGATTGCATTGCTAATGAGCAAGTCCAGTCGTCCTTCGATCAATTTGGCCAAGTCATTGTGTTTCGCAATGCCAACAGCCATGGACCCGCGCGATGCGCCCAGGGTCCACCCTTCGACACGCGGGCCACCCACAAAGCGCTCGACCACCGATGGTTCGAGCGGTTCACCGCGCCGCGCCGCGACATACCCGCGGGTAAACAGAGCAATATCGATCGAGTCCTGGCCTGACAAGCGAAAGACTGTGCAGTTTGCGGCTGGACTTCCATTGAATGTGCGAACCACCACGTCATCGACGAACCCCTCCTCGACCTTCGCGACGTCCTCCACCGTGATGAGGCCTCCATCCGGGAAGGCTTTGATCACGATGGCACGAATTTGCTCGGCACGGTGGTCGACTCCGAGCGTGCGAACTTTCGTCTCGCTGTCGGCACTCCGCACGGTTCCACCTGGCGTCTTGCGCATCCACGCAGAGACTGCATCGACGACCCGCGTGATCGGAATTCCATGACGAAGAAGCGCGCCATGATCCACTTCAATGCGAAGTTCCTCATCACGCGTTCCGCTCGTGACGACTTGCCCCATTCCGTCGAAGGTTCGAAGGTCATCGGCGACCTGCCGAATCGCAGACTTCAGTAAGTGGCTGTTTCCATCGCCGAAGACTGTCACTTGGATGACAGGAATCGTCGCTTCGAGTTCGACAACTTGGATTCGCTCGGCCTCGAGTGGAAGATCTGCGAGCGCTTCGGTGCGATCACGCAAGTCATCGAGCTTTTCGCGCATGTCCGTGCCGTCATCGAATCTCACGATGATGGCGCCTCCACCATCGGAGATTGTGGTCTCAATCCGATCAACACCATCCAGTTCAACCGCGATGTCCTCGACTCGTCTGGCCAGCGAGTCTTCAATCTCCTGCCCCGTTGCACCGGGGTAGATCAAGACAATCCGCGCGGCATCAGTCTCGATGTCTGGGAAGAATTCGCGGCGAATCGTCAAGGCCGATGTGGCGCCAGCGAGAATCAACACGACCGTGAGAATTTTCCCGGGGACTCTCGTTCGAATGAAAAACCGGACAATCCCCATCATGGCTGCGGGGGCTTTTCCGAAGAAGGGGTCACCGCCTCAACGATTGTTCCTGAATCGGTCGATCGACCGCCATCAAGCGCGATGATGATTCCTTCAGGGAGTGGATCCTTCAAGATCAACCACTCGACATCGTCAACGCCCGAGTTCTCGATGCGCCCATGAAACGAGTGCGAGACTTGGATGCTGCGCGGCCACAGTCGACCTTCGCGCAGTTCCATCACACGCTCCGCGCGCGCAGCCCGCCGTGGAACAGCAGTTCGCATCGTCCTGTCGTTCGATTGAACGAGCGCCTCCGCGAACTCTCCGGGTGCGATGCGAATCGAACTCTCGGCAGACTGCGGCAATTCAACATAAACCGTTGTTGTTCGCTCGACCGGATCATCTTCCGGTTCGATTCGAACGATTGCTGCGCTTCCCCGCCGCGGATTCGGCCCGATGATTCCGTACTCCACGCGGTCGCCAACCCCAATCGATCCGCGCGCGGAGGCAGGCAAGTGAATGGGGATTTCGACCCGAAGTGGATCCACAACGCGAGCGACAACCTGGCCAGCGGAAACGCTTTCGCCAACTTCAAGATCGACGCGCTGAAGCACACCAGCGATCGGACTCGTAATTCTGCACCGGTCGACGCTCGCTTGCGCGTTGAATCGAAGGGACTTCTGCATTTCAAGTTGTGCCTGAAGTGCCGCACGCCTCGGCGCAACTTGATTGATCGCCTCCTGCAGAAGCAACTGCGACCGATCCGCAGCGAGCGAGAGTTGCCGCGCGCGGTCGACTTCACGCTGACTCGCTGCGCCATCACCAAGCGCGGCGCGAGTCCTTACTTCATCCTCGCGGACGAGCGCCGAGTCCTCCACCGCGAGGGTCAGTCGCTTGGCAAGTCCATCTGCTTCAACGGCAAGGGTCATCAACTGCGCGTCAATTGCAGCAATCTGTTGCGTTGCGCCATCGAGCGCGCGCCGAAAGTCCTGGTCGTCGAGTTGCACTAGAAACTGCCCCTGCACGACAGCTGCTCCGGCCTTCGCCTCGGTTGCCAACTCAATCACGGTCGCCCCGACTCGCGCGGGTACATCCGCCGATTCCAAGGCTCTCGCCGTTCCATATCCCGTCCACTGTCTTGGGACATCGACGAGCAGCGGCTGGATGACCGAGACTCGTTGAATCTTCGCAGCCCCATCGCTCACTCCTGGCAACGGTCGTGTCAACGCCAGACCGATGAACAGCGCCACCGAGCCGCACAGCATGGCAAGCGAAATGACAGCGCGCACAATTCGCGTTCGAGTGCTGAGTTGGCGAGGCTCCATACGAGTCGACAACGGTACGCGCTTGCCCTCCGCTGCGCCAACACAAGATCGAATGGACTCGGTGAGTAGACTCGCGATGAGCATGAACGACGATTCCGCCCCTGCGCCCCCCCTCGACCTCGCCGCCGTGCGGCACGTCGCAAAACTCGCTCGGCTCGATGTCACAGATGCTCGATTGGAGACGCTCAAGGAAGAATTGCTCGCGATTCTTGGGCACATTTCACAGTTGCAGCGCGTGAATACCGAGGGGCTGGAACCGATGGCGCATCCGCTCGCACTCGTGAATCGACTCGGCGACGATGTCCCAGTGAAGGGGATGCCAATCGGAGACTTGCTGCGGAATGCTCCGGCGGTCGAAGGTGATTTTCTCTCCGTTCCGAAAGTGCTTGGCGGTGAGTCGGCATGACCTCCATGGCGACCATGACCACCATGACCACTCCGCCCACCGATCTCGTTCAATTGCGCGACGACATCCGCGCCGGAAAAACGAAGGCCCGCACAGCCGTCGATGGATATCTCAGTCGAATCGAAGGGGCCGGATCAACGCTCAATGCGTTCCATGAAACTTTTGCCGCTGAGGCTCGCGCCGCCGCCGAGACCATCGACCGAAAGATCGCCTCAGGGCAGTCCGTTGGGCCGCTCGCTGGAGTCCCCATCGCGATCAAGGACAACATCGTCACTCGAATCGGTCGCACGACTTGTTCATCGCGGATCCTCGAGAACTATCGATCGCCCTTTGACGCAACCGTCATCGACCGACTCCTCGCGGCGGATGCGATCATTCTGGGCAAGACCAATCTCGATGAATTCGCAATGGGATCGTCCTGCGAAAAGTGCGCGTGGGGTCCAGTTCGAAATCCTTGGGATGAATCACGAGTACCTGGCGGAAGTTCCGGCGGAAGCGCGAGCGCTGTTGCAGCCAATCTCTGCGCCGGCGCGCTCGGATCGGATACAGGCGGCTCAATCCGCCAGCCCGCCTCACTCTGTGGCGTCGTTGGATTTAAGCCAACTTTCGGCCGAATCTCTCGCTATGGTCTCGTCGCATTCGGAAGCAGCCTCGACCAGATTGGTCCAATCACACACAGCGTTCGAGACTCCGCACTCCTCTACCAGTGCATGGCGGGCGATGATGCGCGCGACTCAACCTGTGCACCGAGGCCAGTTGAAGATGTCGTGACGACCATTGAAGAAACGCCGCGCACCTTTCGGGTCGGATTGCCTACCGAGTACCGCAAGGGCAATTCTCCTGCGGTGGATTCGGCCGTCGAGCGTGCTGTCGATTCGCTTCGCTCGATGGGAGCAACCATCGTCGATGTCGACCTTCCACTCACCGACGTGGGAATCTCGACTTACTACGTCATTGCACCGGCGGAGGCATCGAGCAATCTGGCGAGGTTCGATGGCATTCGCTACGGGCATCGCACCACCTCTTCGAGCGCATCGGACCTCTTCGATCTCTACGCAAAGAGTCGCGCCGAAGGATTCGGCCACGAAGTTCAGCGCAGAATCATCCTCGGCACGTACGTGCTCAGTGCCGGTTACTACGACGCGTACTACCGCAGGGCACTGCAGATTCGAAGGCTCATCAAGGAGGAGTTCGACAGTGCTTTCTCGAAGTGCGATGTCATTCTCGGTCCGACAGCGCCAACAGCGGCGTTTCCGATCGGCGGCATGACGGATCCGCTCGCGATGTACATGTGCGACGTCTACACCGTCAATACAAACATCGCTGGAATCTGCGGGGTCTCGCTGCCAGCAGGATTCGATGAATCTTCGGGACGGCGACTGCCTGTTGGAGTCCAACTTCAGGCGCAGGCATTCGCAGAACCGCTGCTCTTGAAAATCGCGTACGGACTTGAGCGGGCACTTGGCGGTCGCGGCCACCCTACGACGGTCGCTTGAGAGCGCCGAAACGCCGCATCGCCATTCGAAACTCACGGACGATCCGTTCCGCTTCGTTGAAGCGCTCGCCGAACGAACCGACCGCAGCAGTCGCCAGATACATCTCGGGTGGCGCGCGGCGCACAACGACCAGCTGCGCTGGTTCCCCGCCCTGCGTGCGAAGGTCAAAGGTCCATGTCTCGCCAGCGAGCGTCGACGTGGCGATTCCCATTTCCGCCGCACTGACGGCTGCGTTCGCCGCCGCAGGAACATCGCTCCACCGAACGGCGTCAGGGGCCGAAGTCATCGGCTCAAAGGATTCTCCCTCGGCTGTTCCGCGAAGTGCAAAGACGACTGCGGCCTGCTGTGCATCGCTGAGCACCATATTGGCCTCATACCGCTCACCAGGAAAGTTCTCGTTGGACAAAACTGGGTTTTCTTTGGGCTGGCAACTCGCCAAGAAAGCGCAGGCAACAGCAAGAGCCGCGCTCTGACCGACTGACATTCTCGTCTGATTCGCCATTGTGATTCAGAGTACCCGCTTCGACTTTTCACGAAGCGACGGAACCGCAAACGCGTGATTGAAGATCCTTCGCATCGCGCTGGTAATCGAAAGTTCTTCTACACCTCGGCGCGAGTGCCAACTCCACGAATCTCGCTGGAGTTCCTTCAGCCGCCGCGCGCCCTCCTCCTCCAAGATCCACAATTGAAAGTGAATTGACCGGTGCGTCGTTTCAAACTTGAATGCGGTCGCTTTCGTGAGTGCGCCCGCAGTCACTCTGAGTCGCTTTGCAACCGCTGCTCTGCCGAGCGCACGATCAGATTCGATCGTCGGCGCAAACATCAGTCCTGCCCATAAACCAGTTGCGGCGCGGCGCTCAAGAGCGAATCGCCCTCGAATGCGAGCAATGATGACCTGCGAGTGGAGAATGCGCTTGCGTCCACGACGCTTCGGGCGCGGAATCTGACCTTGCGACCCGCAGCTGCGCGCGACACACGTACCCCTCAATGGACATCCGCCGCACTGCGGCGTTCGCGGAGTACAAACAACCGCGCCGAGCTCCATCAACCCTTCGTTTGCACACGCGGGATCACGCGCTGCGTTCACATACTCGCGGGCGCGAGTCCAAAGCCATCGCTTGCCCGCGCCGCTCGTCGCGTCGACATTTCGTCCGTGGATTCTCATCAGGACTCGAGCGACATTTCCATCGACGATCGGCTCACGCTTTCCGAATGCAATCGATGAGATCGCACCCGCACAATATGGACCGATCCCCGGAAGAGTCTCAAGCACCTCCCGGTCCGCCGGAACGCGTCCGCCGTGGAGCCTCATTATCTGGCGAGCGGCTTCTTTCAGATTCCTAGCTCGGCGGTAGTACCCGAGACCTTGCCACGCGGCGAGCACGCGCTCCTCCCGTCCCATCGCCAGGGCGCGAATTGAAGGAAAATCTCGCAAGAACCCCCTCCAAGCCGTACACGCGCGTGCAACTTGCGTCTGTTGAAGCATGGCTTCGCTTACAAGCGTCCCGTACGCCGACCGTTGGCTGCGCCACGGCAAATCCCGCGCTGCGACCCGAAACCACTTTTCGACTCGTTGCGCGGTCGCTTTCGCCGCCGAGACGCGACAACTCCTGCCTTGCGCAACACTCATTTGAGCCGTAGCGTAGGTATTCTCACCCCTCCACCCATGGCAAAGCTTTTTTACACAATCGACGAGGCTGCGGCGAAACTTGGCAAGACCCCAGCGGAACTGATGGGCATGGCGCGCGCAGGGCAACTTGAAGAGTTCAAGATGCACGATCAGGTGCACTTCAAGCAGGCCGTCATCGATCAGTTGGTCGTTGATGACCTGGGCGATCTTGACCTCTCGGGTGCGGATTTCGATCTCGATGCGGCTTCGGGAACCGCGCGGGTTGCTCAGAAGTCCGGCTCGGTGAGTCCAGCTGCCGATGACTTGACCTTTCTAGATGAACCGCCCTCGACTCCGGCTGCAAAGGTCGGCGACGAACTTGAACTCGATCTTGACGATGAACTCGTGCTGGGCGACCTTGAGATTCCAACTGCTCCTCCGGCTGGCGCAGCCTCGAGCGCTCAGCCTGCTCCGAGCGCTGCGCCCGACGATGAGCCACTCGGCATCATGGATTCGGCCGATGCGAGCGGCATCGGGATCGCTCCGGTATCCAAGGGTTCCGCTGCGAAACCTGTATCTCCAGCGAACGCAGATGATGGGCTCGACCTTGATCTTGGACTCGATCTTGGGGATGAAGCCGCGGCGCCTGCTGCGGCGCCAGCCCCACAATCAACATTTGACTTGCTCGAGGACAGCCGCGATCGGTCTGGATCTGGCATGGCCAACGATGCGAGTGGATCGATGGCACCTCCACCGACCCGCAAGGGTGCGGCGGCGAAGGGTGATTTCCTCGACCTCGATCTCGACCAAGCTGCGGTAACTGGCGACGCCAGCTTTGCCGGCGAGAGCGACTCACACTTTGGATCAAATGACGATTCGACCGACTCCGACCAGTCCCATGTGTCGGCGGCGTTGCTAGACGATGGATCCGAGGACACGTTTGGAACTGGCACATCAATAGGTGGCGTGACAGGGCTCTTCGCAGAACCCTCCGACGGAGAGGGGTTCGATGCGGATTCTGCCACGGGACCGATTGGCGCCGGCATCGGCGGCGGCGGATTGGTGCCACTTCAAGCAGAGCGAGTCGATTCTGCGGCGAGCGGTCTCGGACTTGGACTCATGGTCGGCGCGTTCGCTGCCATCATCCTTGCTGCACTGGTGGTCGTTGGCAGCCGCGTCGGCGGCGGATCTTCGATCGCGACAATGATCACGCAGGATCTGCTGGTCTGGGGCGGCGGACTTGCGCTCGCAACAATTCTTGCAGGCGGCATCGGCTTTTTCGTCGGCCGCGCGATCGAGTGATTCTCTCCCGCTACGGACTGCGCGAATGGGGACTCGCGAGTGCTGTCGCATGCGCTGCACTCTTGATCGCGGGCAGAGGTGGTTTCCCACCCATTTGGTTGGTGGCAGTCGTTGGCGTACTGTGGTTCTGCGTTGCAGCGTTCTTTCGGGATCCGCTACTGCGCAAACCAGCAACCAATGACCCGCAAGATTTCGTCAGCCCGGCAGACGGTGTGATCTCAGCGATCATCGAAGTCGACCAGCATGCTGCCACAGAGGGACCCGCGACAATCATCCGCATCTTCCTCAGTGTGCTTGATGTTCACATCAATCGCATGCCCTGCTCGTGCGAGGTGATTGCGATGACTCACACGCCAGGGAAGTATCTCGACGCGCGAACAAGCGAGAGCGCCCAAGTCAACGAGTCAAACCTCGTGCAACTCAAGACCACCACGGGCGCACGCATCGGAGTCCGTCAGATCTCTGGTGCAATTGCTCGCCGAATCGTCTGTCCTGTTTCGGTCGGCGAGTCCTTTGCCCGAGCACAGCGCTTTGGCATGATCAAGTTTGGATCGACAACCGAACTCATCGTTCCTACGAGCCTGCTTGAGACCTTGCGGGTCAAGAGAGGCGACCGCGTCGTTGGCGGAGTGACGATTCTCGCATCGATGCGTGCGGCTGCGATCACGACTCGGACGGATCCGTCGACCCCTTCGGCCACTGCGGCTGCGCACGCATAAGCACTCGGCGCACACGCGCCAGTCCGCTCGCGAATGCAGGCCCGACAGCGTGAACCACCTTCGTGAGTTCGGGGCTGAATGGACGTTGCCCGTCGCGAAAGAGCACGACCACTGCACACCCGTTGATTGGATCGAGATTCGGACAGGCGAATGCAAGCACCGCGCGCCCAGGCAGAACCCCCGCGAACTCTGCGAGCCGCGCTGAGGGCGGATCACACGGACCAAATCGGATGATCTCGTCAAACGCAGCAATTCGAGGACACCAGAGGCTCGCCAAGTGATCGACCAGCCCACCCGCCGCGCGCCGCGCGAGATCATCACGAACATATCCAGCAATCCTGTACTGCCCCTGATCCATCAGGAACACAGCTGCATTCGTGGGCCCGACCCGCGCGATCAGATACTGCATGCTCAACTCGACGATCGACTCGACCTCGCTCTCTTGAGCGAGGAGCGTTCGGCATTCCGCCTTCATCGCGGCGATGCCTTCGCGGTCTCGCGCGACCTCTTCGGCATCGGCGAGATTTGCGCACGCACCGCCGAGTTTCTCCTGAAGGATCTTTCGCTCGCTCGTGAGCCTCCTGCAGGCATTCTCAAGGACGGCCGTTCTCTCCGCGCGCACTCGCACGACCATGGAATGTTCGAGCGCGGTGCAGATCCGACTCGGCATCGACGCGCCAGCCCACTCGGCGGGTTCGATCCAATCCGAAAGTCCCTCTCGAAAGAGACTGATGAGTGTGCAAGCACTGGGCAACTCGCCCACGACAATCACTCCCGCGGTTGGAAAGGACTTTCTGGCAAGTTGGACCATCCGCTGCGTTCTAGACGCGACCAGCGCGAAGTCGATCACAACGAAATCAATCATCCGACCGCGGAACCAGTTGACCGCATCGCGCGCCGAAGCCACTCGCTCGACCCTTGCACTTTCGTGAGCGGCGGTGCCAGGCAATCGCACCTTGTCGGGCCAAGAAACCTGTCCGATCAAGAGCACATTCGCCCTTCCAGCTGGCCGCTGTGAGTCGCCTGATTGCGCAGCATTCGAACGTTGGTGATGTCGACCGGTGGGATGCATGAAGTGGCGCCTCGTGGGAGTCCTTCGACGCAACAAAGGCATGGCTTGAGCCCGATCAGCAATTGATTCCCAAACTTGTTGGATTCAAGCAGGCTCGGGAGGCTTTCCGGTTCCCTTGGGCGAAAAGCCAGTTGGATATCGGGCGCGCCAGAGCGTGACGGCCTCGGGTTCTCGCGGATAAATCACTCGGAGCGCACCTGCGTCGATGACCGCTCCGGATCGAAACATCCCCTCTCCAACGATGAGGCAGTCGCTCGCACGAAAGGTCGGCGTGGCAATCGTTGCGCCGCGATCAAGTGCGCGCTGGCGCATTCGCCGCGGCAGGTGTTCATCTGCAATCACGAGTTTCGCGGCTCCCAGATCGAATGATTCTGCATTGACCGACTTCGCATCTCGGACCGTGAGATCGCCGACATCGTCCGCGGCAACCGTGGAGACCCAACACTCCTCTCCCTTGGACGCGAGCGCGACAATGACTTCTTTGTCGCGTGGCCACCACTGCGAACGCAGCCCCATCGCTGCGACTGCCGCCGACGGCACGCTGATCGCTGGAATTGAGAGCGCTTCGCAGATCCCCTTCGCGGACGCGACCGCTACGCGTAATCCGGTAAACCCGCCAGGTCCAGTCGAGACAGCGACTCCGCGAAGGTCGCGCTGGGACAGACCTGCACTTGTGCAGAGTGCAACAATGGCCGGAAGCAGCAGATCGCTCTCTTTGGGATCGCCACTCGCCACACGTTCGCTGATATCTCCGCTTCGCGTTCGGATCGCGACTGAGATCTCGCGCTGGCTCGACTCGATCGCCAGCAATCCCACAACTCCCCTTCCCTGCTCGACACCCGACTTAGATTCGCCAGCATTCACTTCTGCGCCCTCTGCTTTCCTTATTCACTCTGGGAGGGTTCGGTGGAGAACGAGCGGCACCGCAGCAGCCACGACTTCGCTCGCTGACGGAAGTTCACCCTCCAGATTGATCGCGACAACTACGCCGCGCGCATGGTCGCTGTTGATCACGACCAACCCATCGGTCGGGGACTCTATGCCCATCTCTGCGTGGCAGTGCCCAACGACAAACAGCTTTGCGCCAAAGCGCCGCAGGAGTTCTTGCACATGAACGGGATCCTGAAGTCGACCCCACACCGTGCACCACGCCGTGCCAGCAGGCGCGGCGTAATCAGCGAGTTCAAGTTTGCGATCAAACGCACTCTCGTCAAAATCCAACCGACCAGGAATCGAGTGTGCACACCACAACCCATTCTCTGCGCGGATGACCAGCGGCATCGCGAGGATGAATTCGCGGATGCTCGTGGCGACTTCTTCCGCACGGTCGCAGAACACGTGGTCGAGGCCATCATCAAACATCGCGACCTGATCGCCGCCCCCCTTGGTCACACGAATTCGATGGCACTGCGCGAGTTCATGGTTCGCAAGAAGCGGGTGAACTTGGAGCGGATATCGAATCACCAGTTCTGCGACGATCGCAAGATTTCGATATGAAAAATCAGCGCCGCCACGAGGAACTTCGCCGTGAATCAGCTCGTGCAGCATGACGTGATGATCTGGAGAGCCGTCAAGTTCGGCGAGGCGCACGATCGCCTCCAAGTGCCCTTCGAAATCGTGGACATCGCCGGTAGCCAAGAGACGTCCACGAGCGGGGAGGTGGACTGTTGATCCTCGGCGAAGTGGCGATGCTTCCATCACCTCCGCAGCGCGCTGGAAGATGTCGACCATCGCGTCTGCGTCAAGGAAATTGATCTGCGGAAGAACTGTCAAGGCGCGGTGCTCGTTGACTTCGAGAGTGCCTGCATAGAAACCGCGAATACTCCGCGACCTGTCGCTGTTTCAATCTCGACTGGTGCGTAGATGACCCCAGAAACTCCTGCGGCAGGTGCCAACCGAATCAGCACCGCAACATCGTCCTTGTTCCCAGGGCGCGTCCCTTCGAGCGTCGCGGTGATCTTCGGCGAGAGCGAACGCACGCCGCGCACTTGAGACCACTCCGGGCGAACGATCGCTCCCTTGCCCTTTGGGTTGTAGTGCTCGATCACGATGGGAAGCACGATGGATTCGCCTTCCGAGAGGCGACCTGCGACACCGATCGGCTCTGGAAAGAACCAGAATCGTTCGACTCTCGTTGGATCGGCGAGTGAACCAGTGCACTCATCGCGAATGCGAAGCGCAACCAGAGGACAGTCCGCTCGGTCAGTCTCGATCACCCACCAGAGTGGCATCGGTTCGCAGGGCGTATCCGGCGTCTCGGGCATCTCCCAGCGCAGCGTGTACTGCGCGCGGGGCGCGTCCTTCGACGAATCGAAACCGCTGAACTTCGGCGGCAATCCTCCAGCGCTCAGAATCGTGAAAGGCTTGCCATCTTCGCTTGTCACTTGGATCGTCCCAGTCGTGACCTTCTTCAGTGAATCAACGTACGCGGGCACTACTCGAATGGGAAGGCTCGCGTCGGCTTTCAACATTGCCATCCTTGGCGCGTCGTATCCCTCGAAAGTCAGAAACACCTTTGCGTCTTTTTCACCCGGCGTCCTCGGCACGTCAAGCGTGGCAAGTAGTTCAACGCTTCCACCTGGCGCGATCACCGTTCCGGCAAGAACGTTGATATCCGTGCACTTGCAACTCGGCACGACCGACTTGATCGTGACTGGACTCTGCCCGAGATTTCGAATCGCAAACTTTGCAGGATGCTTCGACCCCGGAGCCACCTTGCCAAAGTCGACCACTGGTGGATCAACCACAACTGGTGCTTGCGAGCCCTGCGCAGCCTGAAAACTCGACGTTGGCGAAGTCAGAGCCACCGGACGTGCAGCTGCAAGCGGAACCACGACGAGCGCGACCGACACCAGCGACCAACGACGCGGGAAGTTCATATTGTCCATATCTTACGCCCTCGCCACATGGACCTGCTCACGATCGACAACCTGCTTGCGTTCCTTGCACTCACTGCGCTTGAGATCGTCCTCGGCATCGACAATGTCATTTACATTGCGATCCTCTGCGGTCGGCTGCCGCAAGAGCAGCGCCAATTCGCGCGCCAGGTCGGACTCGCGCTTGCAATGGGAATCCGGATCCTGTTGTTGCTCTGCATTAGTTGGCTCGCTGGGCTCGTGACACCGCTGTTTTCGACCTCTGTGATGGGTCATGAAATCGCGCCGAGCGTGCGCGACCTCGTGCTGGGCGTCGGCGGGCTCGTGCTGATGCTCAAGGCCACGCTCGAAATGCACCATCAAGTCGAAGGGTCGCAGAATCCAGTCGCGCCCGCGCCAAAGAAGGCGCTCTTGGCGATGATCCTCGCACAGATATGCATCATGGACATCATCTTCTCCATTGACTCTGTTCTCACCGCGATCGGGATGGCGAATCATGTCACCGTGATGATTGCCGCAATCATCGTCGCCGTGTTTGTGATGATGGTGTTTGCCGGAGCGGTCTCGCGAATCATCGACAAGCACCCGACGCTGAAGACACTGGCGCTGTCATTCCTCGTCCTGATCGGAGGGGCGCTTGTTGCCGAGTCGATCCACGTCCAGATCCCAAAGGCGATGATCTACTTCGCGATGGGCTTCTCCCTGACGGTCGAACTCATCAACATCAAGATGCGCGGCCGCACCCCATACCACCCGTGAGGCACGTCACTGATCAGTCGATCAGTTGGTGCCCCAAGCGCTCAACAACTGGGTCAGATCCGCCCCATCGGTGTACCCGTCGCCGTTCACATCTCCACACGTTCCCGCCCAGCAACTGAGCAACTGCGTGAGATCCGCGCCGTCGACGTAGCCGTCGTTGTTCAAATCGGCTGGATTTTCTGGCGGCGGCGGCGCGCAAACGACTTCACCCGAAGCCGGAACAATCTTGTAAATCTGACCGCCGTGATCGGCCATGTAGATCTCGCCGTTGGCGTCTTCGCCAAAGGCGGAGACAGTGTTGACAGCCTGGCCACCGAGTGCAACTTGCAATTCTGAGTTGCGTGTGACGAATTCGGTCACGACTCCCGCCACCATCTTGAACGACCAAGAGTTGTTGCTGGAGTAATCCACATAGAAATAGATCCCCTGCATGTCGGGCATGGCGCACCCGCGGTAGACATTTCCGCCTGTAATCGAGTAACCACCTGCGGCGCTGTGGGTGTAGGTTCGGACAGGTGCAGTCAGCGTGGTGCCATTGCAAGTGCAGCCGCTCAAACCTGTGCACGAAGTTCCTTCTGTGCATCGCCACCCGTAATTGCGCCCACCCGCGACATTCGACGGCGCATAGTCGACTTCCTCGACTGCATTCTGCCCGACATCCGCGATGTACATGTCGCCGTTCGCACTGTCAAAGCACCAACGCCATGGGTTTCGAAGTCCGTACGCCCACACGCTGTCATCAACAGTTGATGTCCCACCAACAAACGGATTGCCCGCTGGAATTGTGTGGTAGGGACTCGCTCCACCAACAGTCGGCGTGATGCGGTGCATCTTGCCCAACTTGCTCAGCAGATTCTGCGAGTTTCCTGATGGGTCGTTGGCGCTCCCACCGTCACCGGTGCCGATATAAAGATCGCGCGTCCCTGGCTTGAAGTGAATGCATCCGCCATTGTGATTGCTATACGGGTCAGACCAACTCATGAGCACCACACCGGTGGTCTGAGCAAGATCTGGGTTTGTCGCCGAGCGCATGTAACGAGCGACAACATTTGTCGATGCGCCCGTGTAGTAGACATAGAACTGGCCGTTGTTTGTGTAGTCGGGGTCAAAGGCCATCCCAAGTAGCCCCTGCTCGTCACTCGAACTTGCGCCACCCGTGACGAGCGCGTCGATGTCGAGAAACGATGCTGCGTTCAGTGTCGGAGTTGGGATACCGATCTTGATGATGCGAATGCGCCCTGCCTTCTCCAAGACGAAGATGCGTGTCGTGTCACCCGGCGCACTCGTGATACAAGTTGGATAAGCCAGCCCTGTCCCGATCACCAACTTCGGCTTGATCGCAGTCACTCCCGCGGATGCGGTCGAGGCGATGAGGGCGGAGAGTCCAATGACGGCTGCAAGGTTCATGCGCATGTTTTTCTCTTGGTGATCGGAATCGATTGCACAACAGCACCCACCGAATGAGGGTGCTGTCCTAACGAAATATAGCCCTTGGGCGCGAGAATCCAAGCCCAACATGATTTATTTGAGAATCTCTGCTGCCTGTGTCCCGTGGTAGTCCAGAATCGCTCTCAGTCGGGTTGCGCAGACGCATAGGCGATCCGCCGCAGCGGTGATCGATGGACCATCGACCGCGTCGGCGAGGGACGGAATCGAGGTTCCCCTATACCCACTGTCCTTATCGGAAGCGATTGCGAGGTTGCGAAACCAAGGGCGCCCCACAACGCCATCGATGTCCAAGAGTGCTCGGTCGATCGCTCGGGCGCGCAGTGCGAGGGATTCTGCGGTTGCACCTGAGCCACGCGAGCTCGAGTTCGCGTCGGCTCTGGCTCGTTCGATCAACGCGTCAAACGCGCTCGCTCCATCCTCTAAGGCAGCGAAACACGCATCAACTCGATCGAGTGCTGCGAGGCGGGCGTCGATGAGGGACGACGACTGCCCGATTGTCGCTGCCTTCATATCGGCGCAGTTCTTTCGAATGGATGCCACGAGCGCGCTCGATGAGACAGCGGGCACTTCGTACTGAGTGAACGCCGCCATCGTTGCAAGTGCTGCGCGCGTGACGAGCATCGCACTCGCATAGTCCTCGCCCACCGTCTTGCGATACCACGCAAGCGTGTCATAGTTGGAGTGGTAACTCGTCCCTGGCGCGCCGCCAGCGCCAATCGTGACGGACGGAACGCCACAGCGAAAGAGAAATCCAATGTGATCGCTTC
>CAYHHO010000040.1:0-25857 GCA_964356445.1 uncultured Singulisphaera sp.
ACGCGAAGAAGTTCTACCTGCACTACTACTTCCCTCCATTCTGCACGGGCGAAGCAGGGCGAATCACTGGACCAGGTCGCCGAGAAATCGGTCACGGCGCGCTCGCGGAGCGATCGCTCCTCGCTGTGCTTCCAAGTGCCGAAGACTTCCCCTACACAGTTCGTTTGACCAGCGAGATCACCGAAAGCAACGGGTCGTCAAGCATGGCAAGCGTGTGCGGCGGCTGCTTGGCACTCATGGACGCTGGAGTCCCTATCAAGGCAACTTGCGCGGGAATCTCGGTCGGGCGATTCACAAGCGCTGATGGTCGTGTCACGCATGTCACGGACATCATCGGCGAAGAAGACTTCTTCGGCGAGATGGACTTCAAGGTTTCGGGAACCCGCGATGGAATCACTGGAATCCAGCTCGACTTGAAGGCACGTGGTCTCTCAGTTGAAGAAATCACCACGATTTTCACCCAGGCCAAGGAAGGACGTCTTTACCTCATCGATGAGATGGAGAAGGTGCTCGACAAACCGCGCGCCGACATCTCGCCGATCGCTCCACGCATCACCATCGTCAAGATCGACCCAGAGAAGATCGGAAAGGTCATTGGACCTGGCGGCAAGATGATCCGCAGCATTCAGGAGCGCACCGGCGCGCAGATCGACATCGAAGAAGATGGCACCGTATTCATCGCGTGCGCCAATGCCGCATCTGCAGCTCAAGCGCGTGCAGAGATCGAGGCACTCGGAGCCGAAATCAAGGTCGGGACGATTTACGAAGGACGAGTCGTGTCGATCAAGGAATTCGGCGCATTCGTTGAACTCGCACCAGGCACGGACGGCATGGTGCACGTCAGTGAATTGGCGCACGGATTCGTCCGCAATGTCTCAGAGGTTCTGAAGCTTGGAGACACCGTGCGAGTCAAGGTGATCAATGTTGATGACACCGGTCGTATCAAATTGAGCAGGAAGGCATTGTTGGATCCGCCGGACCCAGCCCTCGTCGGGGCGGACGGTGGACAGGCTCCTGACCAGTCAGAAGGGCGTCGGGACGACCGCAATAGAGGCGGCGGTGGCGGAGGTGGTCGCGGGCGGCGCTAACTGCTACTGCGACCGCGCTTTGCGTGGTCATTGAATGATTCGTTGGGGCTTGGTTCGAATTCGAACCGAGCCCCTTTTTTCTAGGTAATCAAGTTCTTTTGACGCGTTCTCTTGCAGAATGCCGATTTTGAGACACAATTGGGGTGGGTTGACAGGATGAGCTGGCTGGATGCTGCCAGTTAGTCCGTATTTGTGTTTCTTGGCCGGTGACTATCGTGGAGGTTCAACATGTCCGAGAGTGCTACAAACATTGTCAACGCCGACGGCATCGTGAAGTGGTTCGATGCACGCAAGGGATTTGGGTTCATCATCGGTCCCCAAGGGCAAGACATTTTTGTGCACTTCAGTGTCATCGAACAGGAGCAAGGCTTTCGGACGCTTCGCGATGGTGAAAAGGTGAACTACAGCGCTCAGTCTGGCGCAAAGGGTTGGGCTGCGACCTTTGCGAAAGCAACCGCGCGAGCGCCGACCCCGATTGCGTAATCGGCGAGCCCGACCTTATTGGCGCTGATCTCGTCCAACTTTTTCTTCGGCCTCATTGTCGGAATCGCAGTCTGTGGCGTCGTGTTTGCGATCGCCCTGCGGCGAAAAGGCGAACGGGCTCGACTCGCCGAGCGACGAGCTGTGGCGGCTGAACGTCTGGCCGAACTCGGGGCGCTGACTGGAGGGCTCGCACATGAGATCAAGAACCCGCTCTCGAGCGTCGTCCTGAACGCCCAACTACTCCGCGAGGGGGTCCTTGATTCAAACTTGAGCGAAGACGAGTCTCGCCCGCTCGTGCGCAAGGTTGACACACTTGCGAGAGAAACAGGCAGACTCAAGGACATCCTCGAAGATTTCCTGCGATTCGCAGGGCGCGTCCGGCTCGATCGAAACCCCTGTGATCTTCGGAGCATTGTCGAGGAACTCGCCGACTTCGTTCACCCCCAGACAGAGGCCGCAGGCGTGCTGACCCGAGTCGATCTCCCTCCACGCGCCATCATCGCCAGCGTGGATGTGGGATTACTCAAGCAGGCGCTCCTCAATCTCATGCTCAATGCGATGCAAGCGATGGAGTCGAATCCCGCACGAGAGAGGCGCGAGCTCATTCTGCGCGTTGAATCCACCGAGGGATCCGAGAAGCAACTGCCCGAAGCCGTCATTCATGTGATCGATACTGGACCAGGCATCGCCGAATCGCTCCGTGAAGAGATTTTTCGCCCCTACATCACGTCCAAGAGGGGTGGCAGCGGACTCGGACTCGCGGTCGCGAGGCGCATCGTCGAAGAGCACGGGGGAACGATTCGAGTCTTCAGCGAAGTCGGAACCGGCAGCGACTTCCAGGTTGTGCTTCCTGGCGGCGAGTGACTTGAAAGATCTTGATCCCCCCAGCGGATCCCACGATCGCTAGTCGATCCAATCCTTCGCCGCGAGACGCTCAGGCACATACACCTCGGTCACATAAGAAATGTTCTTCGTGATGAGCGATTCCACCTCCATCTTGAACCCATTGCGAAGCATCTGCTGAATTTCCTTCTGCCAATGTTTTTTCTTGACAAACCAGGGGTACTCGGCGATTTGTTTGGCGCGCTCGATATCTCGATCGTTGAGTGCGATCTTGACGTCATCGGAGAGACCACACCGAGTGAAATCCGCTGACCGAATTCCGAGGTACTTCGCATCTGGAATCGCCATTCGTTCACTCTCGAATGCCAAGTTGATCGATCCCTGCTTGATGACTGAGTAGATGTAATGCCCCCAAGGATCGCAGTCGAGCAAGCAGTAGATCGGCAATCCGAGTTCCTTGTTCAGGCGATAGAGCAGGCGCCGAACTCCGCGTGGCGGCTGACCGCTCCCCTCGGTCAAGATGCAATTGTGCTGCTCCCAGAAACGATCCTCATTGAACCGACTCCAGACCGTGTCCTTCTCGACATGCAACACGAACTTGGCCTCGCACTTGCCAAACTGCACAACAGAGGGTTCGCAAATGGACGGAATGGCGTACCCGCCGGTTCCCATTCTCCGACAATCGATCGAATCGCCGTTATCTATCACCGTGATGTTTCCAACCATCGTCCCGCGCTTCTTTGCAAAGAGGTGAAGATTTTCGCGCAAGGTTGCCAGCGCGACCTCGATGTCTTCGAGAATGCCATCGGACTCTTCCTGATCCTCAAAGGTTTTCTCTTTCGTGCCGGGAATCGAGTGAAGGCTCATGTAGTACATCCCTCGCAAGCTGAGCGTCTTCTCAGCTTCGAGAAGGTCCTTGCACCCCTTGGAAAGGAGCACTGTCTGCATGAACTTGCGCGCCTGCCCAGTGTTGAAAAGGTTGCGGCGCAGCGTCGCATCACCCATTTGCAACAATCGCCGAGCCTCGTTGTAGGTCGTGTTCGACATCGTGCGGCTCGGGACGTCCACGAATGGGTCGGTCTCCGCCAAAGCTGACTTCGCAACGGACTTCCCGAGGTCGATGAGCTTCCCGAGTGTCTTCTCGCGCACCGCCTTCGACGACGCCATTCGGCGCACGACTGCCTTGGGATTCCCATCCGCGCTTGATGATTGATCAGACTTAGGATTCTTCGCCATCGAACTTTTCTCCGCTATCGAGCCTTACGCGCACGTGGTGATTTTGCAGGTGATTCCTCTTCGCCGAAGAGCGATCCTGACCCGCTGGATCCCCCCTTCGCGCCTGTCGTGCCG
Source organism: uncultured Singulisphaera sp. (assembly GCA_964356445.1). Classification (GTDB taxonomy): domain Bacteria; phylum Planctomycetota; class Phycisphaerae; order Phycisphaerales; family SM1A02; genus F1-60-MAGs104. Next base: position 3,765 of record CAYHHO010000040.1, read on the forward strand.
GGCGTCTCCGCATTGGGATCCTTGGCGACCCGCGACGCAAGAATCACAACCGAATCATCCTTCTTGAATGGATCCGCATCCTCGATGCGCTTCCCTTCGTCGTTGAGAACCGCATCGGCTTCCTCTGTCTTTCGCTTGGCCAGTCGCAAGAGAGAGTCGTAGATTTTCTTGGCGGAGGTCCCAGTGATCGACTCGGTCGCCTGGGCAATCTCACCGATGTAACGCTCGAAAATGCTCCGGCGCTCCCCCTCGTGGCGCATGCGTTGCCGACGTCGCAGGTAGATCCCAAGTTTGCGCCCGACCTCTTGCAGCGCCAACTTCATCTCCTTTCGAATCTCGTCGTAGTCCGCGATCGCTTCTTTGGACTCGCTCGTAAAGGGAACCCAGACGCTCGCCATATGCATCATCACAACCACCGGTCCGTCGGGGAGCGACCCTCTGGACTGCGAGATGCCGTAGTTCTTCCAACTGGTCTCGAGCACCGCCTTGAACGATGCGCACGCAGCTTGCTGATAGAGGAGCGGCACACGGTTCGCGTATCGAATGACGCGAACAAGTTCATCCTTGGGAAGTTCACCGCCGAACGCAAGCCCCACTTCGATCAAGAACGGATTGCCTCGGTAGACATCAGCGGGGCGCGTGCATGCCGTGAAAAACTCGGCCTTCACTCCCTTGAGTAATCCCGAAAGCAATGCCTTGGTCCCAATCGGGACGAGACAATCCGTCGGCGGCGCCATGATTTTCACTTCTTGAATTGCCTTGTAGATCCCCTCCGCTTCCTTGTGCCCAACCTGTTTGACCCACGTGCGACCGGTGATTCCGGCTCGCTGGCAGATCTCCTTCGAGACCGACGGGGAAACTCTCGAAAACTCCTCCTGAAGGAATCCACCGATCTGCTGCCGTTCCGTGCGCTCAATCATCTGGATCAGCGTTCCAAGTTCAATCCCCTTGGGATGCGGGAGAATCTCCTTTGCCTCTGGAGGATGTTCGTTCGTGCCGCGCTTGAACTCGATGGTCTCGTTGCTCGGATTGACGAAAATGAAGTGCGCATGAGGATTCGCGATCGCAGTCTGATCGAGATACTCATCCACGGATTGGCGCCCCTGCTGATATCGCCCCTCGAGCTCGATAGAAACTTGCGTCCCATGCCCGTCAGGGAAGAGTCCGTCATCTTCGGGATGTTCTGTCTCGCTCACAACATCCGCTCGGTTCTTCGAAGTGTCCATCTTGAGGAGCACCTCAACCGCAGGCTTTTTCTTATGGGTCTTGGAAATGATGAGCACCGGCTGCCCAGTCGTCATCAGCCCGTACATCCCAGCCGCTGAGATACCGATCCCCTGCTGCCCTCGGCTCATCTTGAGTCGATGGAACTTCGAACCGTAAAGAAGTCGCCCGAAGATGTTTTCAATCTGCTTGCGAACAATTCCAGGACCGTTGTCACGAATCGTGACCTTGAATCGCGTCTCCGAACGCTGCAGGAGTTCCACATAAATGGTCGGGAGAATGCCTCCCTCTTCGCAGGCATCCAGGGCATTGTCGACCGCTTCTTTGACTGCGGTCATCAGCGCTTTGCGCGGATTATCAAAGCCGAGGAGGTGGCGGTTCTTGGCGAAAAATTCGCTGACCGAGATCTCGCGCTGCTTCAGCGACATCTCCTCAGCGGTGGCGCCCTTGCGTCGTGTAGACGACTTCTTGAGATCAACTTCTTCTGAGGCTTCCATGCCAAAATTGATCCTACCCGATACGAGGCATTCGCTCGATACGCCACCGCTTTCGCTGGCCACTCGGTATCCTTCCTGCCCCACGACGACGCTCATACAAAAGGAAACGCATGGAAACCACGCTCATCATTCTCAAACCAGACGCTGTCCAACGAGGGCTCATCGGCGCGATCACCTCGCGATTCGAGCAGAAGGGTCTTCAGGTTGTCGGGATGAAACTGATGAAGATCTCGCCTGAACTCGCAGCCGAGCACTACAAGGATCACGCCACCAAGGGCTTCTACTCGGGGCTCGTGCGCTTCATGACGAGCGAACCCGTTGTCGTGCTGGCGCTGCGCGGCGTCGGAGCGATTTCGGTTTGCAGAAATCTCATGGGAGCGACCTTTGGGTCGAAGGCCGCAGCCGGAACAGTTCGTGGCGATTACGGAATCTCAAACTCCTTCAATCTCGTGCATGGCTCTGACAGCTCGGAAGCTGCGACGCGCGAGCTCGGGCTTTTCTTCAAGGCAGGCGAAGTCCTCAGTTACCCCCGGGCGGCGGAGACCTGGATCTACGATTGCAGCGCAGGAAAGCCCGAATAGCGAGATTCCGTCGGTAACTTGACCACGGCGCAGTGGGGAGCGCCGGTTTCCAGAGGAAGTGGTGCGAACAGACACCAAATTCCTGCGTATAGGTACTTGAGCCCATTCAGAGGGTCCCCACGCACCGAGTGTGATCATGACAGCGTGGCGACCATTCCGAAGCGGGTTCGCTGAGTCACCCGATGCGCAAAGCACCATCCCAACTACGGCCATCATCTCCGGCTACATCGGCGGACGCGATTCGAGTACGCCGTTCTGAACTTGAGATCAGTTTCGGGTCCACGCGGATGCCAGCGGGGAGTTTCACGCCGACCGAGCGCACGACCCTCGAAACCCTCCAGCGAGAGCCCGTTCGGTTTGTCGATAATCCCGACTTCCGCCGCACGGGTGCCGAGCGTCGGATCTTCACCAACGCCCCCGCGGTCGCGCTCCCAAACATCAGTTGGTATCAACCGCTTCTGGATGAAAGAGCACCAAGCGACGAAGTCCGCCCACTCTCGCGACCACCAAAGTCGATCGTGCTGACAGCCGCGCAAGAGCGGGTCCTGTTTGCCCAACTCAACTACGCGCGCTATCGGGTTTCCCGATTGCAGGCGAAGTCGATGCGCGGCGAGATGAAAGTCGAAGTCGCACGGGACCTGCTTCACTGGAACGCGATCGCTCAGCGGACCCGCAAGCAGATCGCCGAGACCAACCTCGCACTCGTCCTTGCTATGGCAAAGCGGGTGCGATCGGCCGATCTCGACTTTGGAGACCTCATCAGCGAGGGGAACATGGCGCTCCTGCGATCCGTGGACAAGTTCGATTTCAGCCGCGGTTTCAAGTTCTCTACCTATGGTTGCCGCGCGATCCTCAAGGCATACAGCAGACTCGGAATGAAGACTCAAAAGTATCGCCAGCACTTCCCTGTCGAATTCGATCCGGAAATGGAACGCCCTGATGTTGCGTCTGACCTCAACGCCATGCGTCAGTCGAGCGACATTGACGAGATGAAACATGTGGTGGGCGCAAATCGAGCAGGACTTTCAGACATCGAACAAACGGTGATTTTCCACCGTTACGGGCTGGATCGCCCAATGCACGCTGCGCAGCTGACGCTCGAGCAGGTCGGCACGATTCTGGGCGTCACGAAAGAACGCGTCCGGCAGATTCAAAACAAGGCACTCGAAAAAATCCGCCTTGCGATGATCTCCTTGAAACCATCCCTTGCGCACTCGCTGCCGACGATCAGCGGATCACCGAACTAGCGACGACCCATTCGCGCGGCGTGCTGACTTCAACGCGAGCCCAGCCACCAGAGTCGTCGCACCGTGGAAACACGCAAAAACCGTCAGCAGCAACGCATAACTCGCGTGTGTCGGTGACTCACCTCCGAAGGATGAAAGCAACAGGACCGAAAGCACAGTCCCGCTCAAAAACCCGAGGTCCCCCGCGCCGCGAAACGCGCCGAGCGCAATCGTCGCAGGACCGCACCGAATCGCCAGCGCAATCGAACTCGAGAACAGCACGCTCCCAGCAAGCCCGATCACAACCATCACGAGCCCGAGCGGCAATGGGTTATCTCCGGTGACGGAAAGCAGACCGAACGCTGATGCGTAGGCAATTCCCGCAATAACGCGCACACGCAAACTCCCGAATCGATCACAAAGCACTCCAGCGGGTCCCGTTCCAAGTGCCATGAGAAGCAGAGGCAACCCGACAAGCACTCCGCGCGCGAAGGGCGAATACCCAAGCAACTGCGCGAGGGCGATCGGAAGTGTTCCGGTGATGAGTCCTCCCGTCGCACGATCAGAAAAAGTCATCGCAAGCGCTGGCCAGAGCGGGTCTCGGGCGGGCTCAAGCGCGGTAGGCGACCCAACCGAAACTTCAATCGTTGACTGCGCCGCGGCCTCGCCCCCTTGGAGCAAGTCGCGTCGAGCCCACGCAATCACGCCGACCACCCCGCTCAACAGCGCTGAGTAACCAAAGAGCCACACTGGGATCGATCCACCGCTCGATTGTCGGACAACGAAGCCTCCAAGGATCGCGCCTAGCCCGAGACCGAGCAGCAATGGTGTCGACGCAACTCCCATGCCGGTGGCGACGTGCCCTCGCGAGTGGCTCCGAACGAGGTCAAAAAGAGCCGCAAAGACGATGACGTCGGTCACTCCCTCCAATCCGCGCGCGACCAGCGTCCAACCGAGACCGAGCGGAAGGGCCATCGATCCGAGAAGGAGCGCGTCAGCGATCGAAGCCCAAACCACCAAAGAAACTGAACTCAGTCTTCGACGGCTGGTCCAGAGCAGCGGCAGCGCCGCAACCGCGCCAAGCAGGTTCACCCCGTTGAAAAACTGAGCAAGGCTCGGGCTAGCCCCGTAACGATCGATGAAGAGTTCCTTGACCACTGGTGCCGCCATGGTGTCTGGCATCGCCGAGAGAAAGACGAGTACAACCAGCAGTGTCCTCACGGGAGCCGAGCCTAGTTCACTTGTCTAGACTGCGTCCGAGATGGCAGCAAACAAGGTCTATTCGTCGTGTGAGGCAGCGCTCAGCGGAATCCTTCGAGACAACATGCTTGTCGCGGTAGGCGGGTTTGGACTCTGCGGAATACCTGAAAATCTCATTACGGCTCTGCGCGACAGCGCTGTGAAGGGCCTCACGGTTGCAAGCAACAACGCCGGGGTCGATGACTGGGGGCTTGGGCTGCTCTTGAAGACAAAGCAGATTCGGCGAATGATCTCGAGTTACGTTGGCGAAAATGCAGAGTTTGAGAGGCAGTTCATGGCGGGAGAACTCGAGGTCGAGTTCACTCCGCAAGGAACGCTCGCAGAGCGCATGCGAGCTGGCGGAGTCGGTATCCCCGCCTTTTACACCCGCACTGGAGTCGCCACCCAAGTCGCTGAGGGCAAGCCGCACGAGGTCTTCGATGGCGAGACATATGTCCTTGAACGGGGCATTCGAGCCGACCTTTCTCTCGTCAAGGCTTGGAAGGGCGACTCGTGCGGAAACCTGATCTACCGCAAGACAGCGCGCAATTTCAACCCGATGGTTGCTGCGTGTGGAAAGCTCTGCGTCGCCGAAGTGGAGGAACTCGTCCCGCTTGGTCAACTCGACCCTGACTCGATTCACACTCCTGGGATATTCGTGGATCGCATCGTTCAAACCGTCAGTGTGAAGCGGATTGAACAGCGAACAGTATCGGCCCGAAACTAATTCGAACCCCAGTCGCACCGGTCGCACCGTGACAGTTATAGGACGTACTTCCGATCTCTTGGCAACGCCTCTGCCTAGATCTGGTGCGGTGCCCTTTTCACTCAAAAACAGTTCGCTATTGCTGCCATATCGTGGACTCGGCGGCGTTCAACTTCAACACTTTCGTCGCAATCTAGGACTTCCTATGAAACACACTCTCCCCCTGCGTTCGTTCTTCGCGGTTTTCGCTCTCGCTTCGAGTCTCTGGGCTATGCCAGCTCATGCTCAACTCGGATCACAGGCCGGGTTCGTGGAAGCATTTCAACCAGACTTCCTCAATCGAGACATCACACTCTTTGTGGAGTTCCTTGGTCTCGAAGAGTGGCAGGAACCAATCGTTGAGAGTCTTCTCATCGACTACTCCGCAGACTTTCGAGTCGGAACCGAGGGAATGAGAGACGAGATGAAAGGGATGAAAGATCAGATCGTCAGCGCTGGAGAACAGGGTGCCATGGGAGTCATCATGGGGCCCATCAATCGGTGGACAAAGGAGAAGGCGCGGCTGAAGCAACGGTTCATCGACAACTTCCAGAGCGTGCTCAGCGAGGAGCAGCGGGAGCGGTGGCCTCAACTTGAGCGCGCCATGCGTCGTGAAAAAGAACTCCCGCGCGGTTTGCTCAGCGGCGAGAGCGTCGACCTTCGTCAAGTCGCGCGCGAGTGCGAGATTCCGCCCGATGCAATGTTGGTCGCGAAAGAGGCGCTTGAAGCGTATGAGCTCGAACTCGACGCAGCGCTCCTTCGGCGAGTTGAACAAATGGAGCGTTCGCAGGACAAGATCAAGGACTCCATGGTTCAGCAGAACTTCGCGGTCGGCTTGCAGGAACTTGAATTGATCGTCGCGACGCGGATCGCGCTTCGTGAGTTGCAGGATCGTTCCATCGAAACGCTCACGCTCGTCTACGGCGAGCAATGGGGCCCCACTTTTCGAACCCGCGCACTCGCCAAGGCCTATCCAGCTGTGTTCCGTCCAAGCCCGATGATTCCGTACTTCGCCGAAGCCAAGGCATTGCCTGGACTTTCCGCAGACCAGGTCGACCAACTCAACGCGCTTGAAGTTCGCTTTGTGGCAAACTATGAGGATTGGCGACTTCGCCTCGCCGCGAGTTACAGGCAAGCCGAGCCGCTGAAGTTGACTGAAACCGCGAGACGACAGGCGAATCGTGAAGCGGGGCAGACCGAGAAACCACCACGAGACCCCCACCAAGCACTCAATGCAGAGCGAGACCAGAAGGATGCTCAGACACGCGACGAGATTGCTGCGATTGTTGGTGAAGAGCTCGCACTGCAGTTGCCCGGCGCGGCCAAGATGGCAGCAGCTACCAGCCGACCGATGGGCGCTGGTGGCAAGGACGGCGCCCGCTCGCCTGGACTGAATGCGGCCACAGAAGAACTTCGAGGGCGCCTGCCAGTTGCGCCTCGTTCTCTTGATCGCCCTGCTGGCAGCCGTGATCGTTCGCAAAGTGCAGGCGGATCAAAGTCTGCTGACTGATTATGACCTCCCCCGCAACTGAACTTCAGCTTGGATCGAAAGCAGCGGATCTCACCTCTGGCAATGAGGATGCGGAGATCGCGAAGACGCGTACGCGCTGCCAAAGTCTCGGAATCTCCTGGATCGACAAGCCACCGGAGACAGATCCCGCGGCGATCGCCCTGCTGACTGCAGAAGTCGCTGTCCGCGTTCGCGCAGTTCCGCTGCGCATCGAGCGAGGACGATTGATTGTGGCGATGTTCAATCCGCTCGACATCGGGGCAACTGATGAAATCGCTGCGATTACACGGCTGCCTGTGAGCCGTGTCGGCGTCGAAGCAGCGGCCTTTGGCGAACTCATGCGACGGGCGTACGGGACCACTGCCGCGCGCATCGCAGAGTCGTTGGCGGGCAACACAGAGGCGGCGAGTGAGGAATCGGTTCACAACGTTGACGCGATTGAAGCGGCGGATGTGCACCGCATGGCAGAGCAGCCAACTCTCATCAACTTGGTGAACCTGCTCATTCTGGAGGCAATCCAGAGTCGCGCGAGCGATATTCACATCGAACCATTCGAGAGCGATCTCAAGATCAAGTATCGAACCGATGGAGTCCTCGTCGAGCAGCCATCTCCACCCAAACATTTGCAGGCCGCGTTGGTCGGACGAATCAAGATCATGGCGATGATGAACATCGCAGAGCGATATGTCCCGCAGGATGGGCACATCACCCTTCGGTTTGAAGGGCGAAAGGTCGATTTGCGAGTGTCGACCGTCCCAACGATTTACGGCGAAAGCGTCGTGATGCGAATTCTCGACAAGAACAGTTTGCCATTGGATCTGCAGAGTCTCGGGATGCAAGAGTCGCATCGGAACACGATGGATCGCTTGATCGAAAAACCGCACGGACTGCTCCTCGTCACAGGACCGACAGGTTCCGGCAAGACCACAACGCTGTACGCCGCGCTGAGCAAGCTGTACGACCCGCGCAAGAAGATCATCACGATCGAAGATCCTGTCGAATACGAACTCGCCGGCGTCAATCAGATTCCGGTGAATCCCAAACGGGGGCTGACATTCTCGATCGGGTTGCGAGCGATTCTGCGACAAGATCCCGATGTCATTCTTGTCGGCGAAATCCGCGACAACGAAACAGTGGACATCGCCATTCGTTCAGCGCTCACGGGGCATTTGATCCTCTCGACCTTGCACACCAACGATGCGATTTCGAGCATCGGCAGACTGATCGATATGGGCGCGGAGCCATTCCTCGTCGCGAGCGTCCTCGAAGGATTGCTCGCGCAGCGTCTGGGACGCCGACTCTGCGGCAAGTGCAAGATTCGAACGCCACTCACAGAAGACACGAAGTCGCGACTGACCGTTGCCGAACGAGCGAGCATGTCTGAGGGAGAGTGGCGCGCAGTCGGATGCGACGATTGCAAAGGGAGCGGGTTCCGATCACGTCTTGGATTCTTCGAACTTCTTCGGATGAACCCCGCGCTTCGCAACGGCATTACGAAACGCCTTTCCGTGACCGAACTCATGGAGCTCGTCGATCCATCGTTCACAACCATGCGGCAGGATGGGATGCTCAAGGCCCAGCAAGGGGCGACGACGATTTCCGAAGTCCTTCGCGCAACACAGAATGTGGACGACTTCGAAGCGTCGCGGTAGCGAAAGGAAATCCGATGCTCACCTTTCGATACTCAGGGCTAGGAACCGCAGCGAGCGGAGGGACGATTCAGGCAGAAGACCGTGCTGGCGCGATCCGCGCACTCGCACGTCAGGGAATCATCGCAACTGAAATCGCAGATGCGACAGAGCGGCGAACAAAACTTCCGCGAATCGCTTCGGCGCGTGGACTCTCGAAATCGATTGGAACTCGAACCAAGCGCCCCTCAATTTCGCGAACAGATTTGACCAGTTTCATCCGTGAGATTGCGACTGCGCTTGAAGCGGGACTGCCGCTGATGCAGTCGCTTCGAACAGTGCGGCGCCAAGCGAAGGGAGCGGGACTCCCCGTCATTCTTGACTTCCTGATCGATCGGGTGGAATCGGGCATCCCTTTGCACCAGGCGGCGAAAGAGTACGGACCCCCATTCGATGACATGACGGTGGGAATGTTCCGCGCGGCAGACGCATCTGGGCGGAATGCGGAAGTCCTGCATCAACTTGCAGACCTGCTCGATCGATCGGTCGAACTCAAGCGAGAGGTGGTCGGGGCCACCGTCTACCCAATGATCGTCGCAGCACTCATCTCGGTGAGCGTGGTGGTCTTGGTGACCTTTGTGCTGCCGAGACTGATGGCACCGATTACAAGCAACCCCAACATGGTGCTCCCTTTCCCGACCCGAGTGCTGCTTGGAATTGCGGCGTTTGTCACGGGGTGGTGGTGGGCGATGCTCCTCGGGGGAGCGGTCGCGGTGCTGGGGTGGAGGCAGTGGATCTCGCAGCCACACAATCGATTACTCGTCGACATGACGCTTCTGCGCGTTCCTATCTTGGGCGTACTCCTTCGCGATGTCGCCGTCGCGCGATTTACCCGCACGCTCGGAACCCTCGTCTCAGCTGGAATTCCAATCCTCTCGGCACTGCGTGTCGTCCGCGACACGCTTGGAAACTACGCGATGATGGCCGCAATCGACGAGGTACAGGAGCGCGTGACCACTGGCTCGTCGCTCGCAGATCCCCTCGAGCGATCTGGGTTTTTCCCGCCCCTGCTCATTCAGATTGTGAATATTGGAGAACGCTCGGGTCGGCTTGAGCCAATGCTCATGCACGCTGCCAACGCCTTCGACAGGCAAGTCAACAATTCATTGAAGGTGTTCACGAAGGCACTCCCTCCCATACTCCTCATCGTCATGGGGCTCGTGGCCGGCTTTGTCTTGATGGGCATTCTCCTACCCCTCCTCGAACTGCAGTCCGCCATTGGCGGATGACCTACACACCATCCTTTGAGATCAATATGAAGAACTCTTCGATACCAAACTACTCTTCCAGATTCCAACACTCGTCACGACGCGCGTTCAGTCTGATCGAAATCATCATCGCGGTCACGATCGTCGCGATCATGGCGGCAATTTTCGTTCCTCGTCTCGGGAAGTTCCTTGGACAAGCGAAGGACAAACGCGCTCGGACGGAAGCGGCGTCACTCGCCCAGCAGGTCCGGCTCTACATGACGGAGGCCGGATGGAGTCGATGCCCGGATAACTTTGAACTGGAGGTCTTGCTGGCGGGCGATGATCCCTACCTCGACAACGCAAAGGCGCTGGTCGATCCTTGGGGAAATTCGTACCTCATCAGGGCACCTGGCGAAGTGAATAGAGACTTTGACTTGATTTCACTCGGGGCGGATGGACAAGTCGGCGGCGAAGGCGAAAACAAAGACATCGTCAACGGTCAGGAATGAGTTGATGGCGCAGCGTGCGTTCACACTCATCGAAATCATCATCGCCGTGATCGTGCTTGCGATCCTCTCTGCAACCATTGTTCCACGCATTCAGCGCGCAGTCGGCGCAGAACACGAGGTTGCTGTCGAGAGGGTTCAGGACTTGCTGGCGATGTATGCGTTTCGCGACGCGACGAGTTCTCAGCAGATTGCGCTCTGGCAAGACCCAGAAACGGGGTGGCTGCTCCTTCGTGTGGCGGACCGCGACCCGAACGCGACAAGCGAAGATGGCGATGCATCGAAGTTCGAATGGATCGATGATCCCAGCACCCAACCAGTCGCGCTCCCGCGAGGAATGGAACTCGTCGACCTCATGGTTGATGGGTCCGACGTGCTCGGGACTGACTGGCTGATTCCGACAGTCCCTGGAGGTGGACGACCGAGCATCGAGATGCACCTTGTCTCTGGCTCAGTCGATACGTTGCTGCGTCTTGATTCGAACTCCGTCGTTCCCATTCGCCTCGATGCGAATTCTCCGCCGATCACGGTGCGTGAGTCAGAGGATCTGGACGCCTATGGAACCAGAGGCGAAAAGTGGTAGGTCGTTCACCACGAGCATTCGCACTTCTTGAAGTCGTGATCGCAGGGGTCATCCTTGCGATAGGGCTCGGCTCAATCGTCTCGCTCGCAGCGAGAGCGCTCATGGAGCAGCAACGCGGTGAACGACTGGTCATGGCCGCTGCGCTCTTGGATGAGTTGCTCGCAAGCGTGCTCGTCGAAGGTCCAGACGCTTGGGCCAAGGCGCACGGGCGCTCGGGATATTGCGATCCGCCGTGGGACGACTTCGAATACCAAGTCGACATCGACGAGGCCGAACCGGGAACCCCGTGCGAGGTGCTCGCGATGGTGCGCGACGCTGCGGGACGCGAGTATCGATGCGCGACGCGCATTGCCGTCCGCCTCGGCGACGATCCAGACCCACTTCGCCAACCATCAGAGCCGATCGACCGACAGGGACACTTTGATTCAAAGAACGAGGAATCCAATGTCGCCAAGTAGCCGAACCCACGGTCGAGGCTTCACCTTGATTGAACTCATCATCGCGGCCATCATTGCGGTGATTGTCGTTGCGGCGCTGGGGACGTCGCTGAGTCAGCTCGCACGTGCGAGGGCAACATCCAAGGTGCGGCTGAGTGCTCACCTGCGAGCGAGTGCAGCCCTCGAACGGATTCGCCACGAATTGCAGCAGGTGATACGCAGCGATGAGTTGATCGACACCCGAGTGCTCCTGACCGACACGATTACCGATACTCCCATCGGCGACACTCCACGCAATGAGTTGCTGATCTACACAACGAAACTTTCTCCCGTGCGCACGAAGGCGTACGAGGGAGATGGGCTTGAACACGAAACGCAACTGCGCATCGTGGAGGACGATGATGGAAGCACCCTCTGGATTCGAACGGATTCAGTGCCCGATGAGAACGATGAGGGCGGAGGGCGCGCGGACCCGATCATGGACGGAATCATCGGACTCCATGTCGAAGCTTTCGATGGAAGTTCGTGGTACGACACGTGGGACTCGGACATCTTCGGACTTCCGCACGCACTTCGAGTCACAGTGACATCGGGGGGCGATCCGCTTGGCGAAGACCTCTACGCCGATGCACGCGAGTTCATGAGCCTTCGGACGATTATCCCCATTGATCGTGTCATGCCGCCATTCGAGGAGTCTGTGGAAGAGGAATCGGCTGTCACGGGCGGCGATGTGGCGGCAGGCGAACCCGAGACCGGTGCAGGCGCGGGCGCAAGTGCCGCCGCGGGTGCAATCGTTGACCCAACTGCCGGTGTCCCAGCGGCCGGAACCGGAATGGTCTCACAAGGCGGCGCGAGCGGCAGTGCTGGCGGGACAGGACGAGGAAACGGGCGCGGAAACCCTGGTAGCGGGACTCGTGGCGGCGGCGGCGCCCGAGGTCGAGGCGCGGGCGGTCAGACAGCACCAGCACGCCCCTCCAATCCTGGCATCGGCGGAGGACCGAATTGACGCACTCCTCGGCAGGTTCCCAGCGCGGTTCAGTGCTCGTGATTGTGATCTGGGCTGTCGCCATCGGTGCGACAATCGTCGCAGGGTTGCAGATACTCAGTTTTCGGCAGGCGGTCCTTGGCTCGGATGCACTCGCTCGAGTTCAAGCTCGGTGGGCCGCGCGTGCAGGTGTTGAAACCATGATTGCGATCATGGAGTACCACACTGAGAATCCCGATCCAGACGATGCCCTCGCTCTCTTCCTCGATCTTGAAGACAACTCGACTGGCACATTGGAAACTGGGTCCTTCGACATCCGGCACTTCAGCGACGGAAAGGAGTGGGCTGGTCCTCTCGACGAACACTCCAAGGCCAACATCAACCTACTCGGCTCGACCGAACTGATGAATATTCGAGGTATGACGCCCGACGTCGTCGCAGCGATCATTGATTGGCGTGATGGCAACGAAGAACCAGGGCTTCTCGGCGCAGAAAAAACTTACTACCAAAACCGTGGGAAGACCTTTGAGCCGCGAAACGGCAACTTTCGCTCATTCGCCGAACTGGAACTCGTCGCAGGGGTCTGGCCCGAATACACCCGCGGAGAGGATTGGAACCTCGATGGGCGAATTGAACCCAACGAAGACGACGGAGACCAAACGTGGCCTGACGACAAACCGGACGGTTTGCTCGACAGCGGATGGTCTGGACTACTCACGGCTGCTTCGAAATCGTCCCCAATGTCCGCAAGCGGACTGCCACTGCTCAACCTCAAGACAGCGTCAAGCGAAGAGGTCATCGAGCGGCTTGAAATCACGGAGACGCAGGCGAGTGCCCTGCTCGCGTACGCGAGAACCGCCAACGCCCGCTTGGAGCAACTGCTTTCGGTTCCGCTCTCGACGCTCTCGCAGCAGTCCGGCAGTTCGGGGGGGTCGGGCGCGAGCGCGGGAGGATCCCTCGGATCTGGATCCTCTGGTGGTCGCACTGGCAGATCGAGCGGTGGACGCAGTTCAGGCAGCGCAGGAGCGACTCAAACCGGTCCCGGAAACCTCAGCGCAGATGCGATCGGGCGCATCCTGAATGAGTGCACGCTCAAGGTGTTCACTCGCTCCGAAGCAGGCAAGATGAACATCAACACCGTGTCGGGCGAAGTCCTGCGGGAAGTGTTCGACATGAATCCGAAACTTGTCGATACGCTCCTCTCGCGGCGAGATGCGAAGGTCACTGGACTGACAAGTCTCGCGGCCGTACTCGACATTCCTGGAATGACACCACAAATTATTTCACCACTTGCCAAGTACCTCGATGTCCAGAGTTTCGTGTTCACGATTTCGAGCCACGGTCGATCGACGACAACTGGCGGAGAATCGGAAATGATCGTGACAGTCGACCGTTCAACGCTGCCGGCCCAGATCCTGACCTATCGGGAACCATGACAGTGCTGAAGTCCAAGAAAAAAATTGCGAAACCCGCAACTGACCCAAGCCGAACAGCCATCTTGGCTGTCCGCGCAGAAGGTGGCACACTGGTCGGATGCGACGGGCTGGTCGCGAGCATCCAGGGATCGGACGTGGAGTTGATTGACGCCGAATCATTCACCGGAACGGGCAGTCTTGGAGATGCACGCGGGTGGCTCGAACAGCACCTCGCATCCCGCGTCGTTGTGATGCTTGCTGGAAGCGATGTGATCTGCCGGACGATCCCCCTGCCCGCGGCATCGCAGGATCAACTGCAGATGGCACTTCGGCTGCAAGTTGAAAATTTACTACTCGGCGGTGCCGTGCGATGTCGCACGAATGCAGTCCTCCTTGACACCAACGATTCGGAACGTGAACGCGTTGGACTTCTGGTGGAGTGGCCCATGTCTGTCGCGGGCCCACAACTCCCCGCATCGCTTGCCGTACCAAGCGAGATTTCGTTCGCACCTCCGATCGCAGCGCTCGTCGCCCTGGTGAGCGGCGCAATCGCGCGTGGCTCGCATGAGTCACTGGCGCTCCATCTCGAACGGGCGACTGGCGCTATCTCGATCGCGTACTCCGATGGCATTCACAGCGCCTTTCGGACGCTCCGTGAAGATGGCGCGGATAATGAAGGCTGGAGGAACGCGATTACCCGAAGCATCGGTGAAACTCTGATGCTCGCCGACGTTCCCCAGTTGTCGATAGAACAAGCGGTGGCTGGAATCAACGGGTTGCTCATCAACGATCCCGATGGATTCCTGGCGACAGCATCGGGGCGCGAAGGTCGGATCTCGCAGCCGTTTCAGACGATCGCCAGAGGCTGTCCCGCGGATGATGCGTGGTGGGTGCGATACGGAATCCTGATTGGGACTGCGGTCGCGCTCAGCAGTCCGCTGGCGCAGATTGCGCTGCTGAAGTCGAAACCAGACCTCGCAGCGAGCGGGTTCCTGCCTCGTCTCGTTGCTGCGTCGAAAACGAAGAGATTTGCAATTCGAATGGCGGTAGCGGCGGTCGTGGTCTGGGCGATCGTCCCGCCCGCATTCTCAGGATGCCGGCTCCTGTATCTCCAGTGGAGACTTCCGAACGCGGCTGCGTATCAGCGAACCCTCGATCGATGGGATCAGCAAACTGCGATGTATCAGGAGTACGAGAAGTATGCGTGGCCATTTGGCAAGTTGCTCGCGGACCTCGCCTCATCAACTCCTGAAGGAATCGAACTCGAGTCAATCACGATCGCAGCGGGCGCGCCGATCGTGGTGCAGGGAATCGCCAAGCCGCAGGGCGGAAAGACGGCAGCCGAGGCGATCCTGCTCATGGAACGGCAACTTCGCGAGTCGCAGGTTTTCGACCGCATCGAGAAGAATTGGGACGCGCCCAACGCCCTCGGCGCCGTCAAGTTCACGATCACGGCCGCAGTCACGAGCCCCTCATTCGTTCCGAATTATTCTGAGGAACAGGACTTCGCCCGCAGGACGCTCCGAGATCGCCGATTCGGGCCAGCCGACGACGATGGTGGAATTGCTCCCGTTCGTAAGACTGACGGAGAGTCTCCGAGCGCTTCAACTGAATCGAGTCGTCCGCCAATCGGTACGGATCTTCCGCAAGGGGCAACGACAATCGACGCTGGTTCGGCAGCCGACCGACCTCCTGCGATCGCGATCCGCACTGCCGACACGGAGAGCGGCGAGCCATCCACCGCGAAGGAAGAGTCTGATCCTCGAGCGATTCGGCGACGATCAGCGACGGATGGGGCATCTGGATCCGATGTAGCCCGTCGCGGGCGCGGAAACGCTGAGGACGATTCGAATGCGATCCCAGATCCGCTGACAAGTGAGCAGATCTCGGTGATGACGAACGCAGAAGCGAAGGCGGCACTGAGCAAGGTCTCGATCGCAAAGGGCAAGTTCAAGGACGATGAAGCGCTTCAAGTACGACTGCGGCAGGAGTTTGCCCAACTCATGGATCAGGTGAAGAAAACAAAGTGAACAACAAACAAGGAACATGAGCAGCCCTCCATCCGATCTTCGCACCAGATTCCTGCTGCTCAATGCCAAGTTCCGCATGGCGATCATTGCTGCTGGGGCGTTGATGACCTATGTCTTCCTCGATGACTATTGCTGGAACTACGCGCGCGTCTGGTCTGCCGAGGGGGATGAACTTCAAGAGTTGATCGACCGTGGTGCAGCGCAGGACAGTGTGATGCCGAAGGAAGTCGAGCGCGCTGCGATCGCGTTCGGAACCGTGCAGATTCCCGAGAACGAAGCGAAGACATCCGAGTCGCTTGCGCTTGCTGTCACCGAGACGATGAAGAAGCATCGGATTACGCTGTACGGGTATGAGGCACGATCCGGCGGGAAACTCCGAAGCGGAGCACTCCTTGCGGTCACGGGGACTGGATCGAGGATCGAGAGAATGAATGGCGACGTCCAGTTTGAGATCCCTGCCGATGAAGTCGCTCAAATCATCGTGGATCTCGAGGAAAATCCTGACATCGATTCGATCAATTCGGTGAAACTGCGCTGGCTGGAAGGCAAGAAAAAGGTTGATGTCCAACTTTCTGCCGAAGCGTGGGCTCTCACCAGTCGAGATTCGCGCAAGAAGGAGACCCCATGAACCAGTTTCGGATCACCGATCCGGCAACCTGGTCGCTGCCAATCGTGATCACGATCGCAGCATTAGCGCTCGCTGGAGGAACGCTTCTCTTGGAATTCATTCCGGTCGCGGTGACACTCGCGACCACCCACTCAAGAACGGACTCGAATCCAGCACTCACTCGTGCACTCGAAACGCACGAAGCGCTCATGAAGACGTCGACGGACCGATTCACGGGACGCAGCCTCTTCACGATGCCGGCTGCGCCTCCCCGTCGACCGGCCCCACAACCAGAGCCCGTTGCGCCGCCACCCCCACCGCCACCTCCACCACCGCCATCGGCACCCGAGCAATACTCAGGAACGAAGCCAACCGGAGTGCTCGGACCGACCGTTTTCTTTGGCGAAAACCTCGCGATCAGAGTTGGCGAAACCCGCAATGGCATCACGGTGCTTGGTGTTGAACCCCGCTCCAATGTTCGCATCGAACACATGGGCGGCGAATATGTCGTCCCAATCTGGGCGCCGACGGATTGGTCGAAACTCTCTGCTGCGGTCGATGGACAACGACCATCATTCCTTCGACCGATTGTGAAACCCGCGGTGCCAGCGCCGCCACCACCGCAAGTGAAGGAGGGTCGAACTGAGACGGTCGCTCAAGAAGTACCTCTGCCTCCGGTGGTCGTTCCACCGATCGGCTTGCCTCCGGTGGTCGTGCCACCGATCGGCGTGCGGGATGCGGCTCTCGAAGGGTCCTCCGCCCCCAATTCAGTAGTAGCGCCTCAACCACTCGGAGTCCCCTCACCTGCACAGGACTCGTCGGACTCTTCACGAGTCGTCTCTCCTCCGCCCGCGGGCACTGCAGCACCCACCCCATCAGAGGAGTCGCGGGATGCGCCCGACGCAGATGCGTCGGATGCCGCGCGTGAGACGCCGCGCCCTCCCGCGGCACCGAACGTACTGCCCCCCCCGTTGAGTGCCGATCAGATATCGAGAATGTCACGCTCCGACGTAACCGTCGCGCTTGCACGAACGACACGCGCTCGGCAGCTCCCAAACCTCGATCAATCGACAAAGGATCGGCTTCGCGTGGAATCTGGTCTACTTCGCGAGCGCCAGTCCGCCCTTCCCCGATGAAATCAGCAATCAAGTGACCATCGATCCGTTCCATCAAAGTCTCGAACCACATCTGGAGCAATCGTGTTGAGCAACCTGCATCGCCCAAACAAGATTCGACTATCAGCGACTCTGGCACTGGTGAGCCAACTTTTGTGGATCGCCATCGAAACCCAGGCGACTGCAGCACTCCCGCAAGCGCCTGCAGGACGAGGGGTCGAACCGGCAAATCAACCATCTGTACAACCGGAGTCGGTACCACCCGAAGCGCCAACTCCGGAGCAAGAAGCGAAGGACCAAACGAATGCCGAGGCGACCGCGCCAGCCAACGAGAGCGTCGATTCGTCTCGTGCTATCGAGAAAGATCCCGCGGAGCAAGCGGACGCATCGCAGGGAGTGAATGTGTCTGGCGCCGCCGGACCGGGGCGGCAGTTTCGAACCGATCGCAGGCCGGTCGACCTGACTGAACTCATCCCGTTCAACTTCAAAGAGCAAAAGGTTGAGGACTTCTTCTCTTTCATCATGGAGTGCACAGGCAAGTCAGTCATCCCGCGACTTTCAAATCTGCGGACGCAAACGATCAGCGTCATGAGCGATGAAGATGTCACCCGCTTGAAAGCGCTCGAACTGATCTTCCAAGCATTCCGACTCAACGACATCGGAATCGTCGAAACCGACGAGTTGATCATGGTGGACTTGCTGTCCAACATCGGCAAACTGCAGCCAGCGATGGTGCTGGGACCGTCGGTCAATGTGCTGCAACTTGAAGAGAACGGGCAAGCTGTCATCAAGATCTTCGACATCAAGAACACACGAGCGCAGTCGGTTTACGAACGACTCAACCAATCGATCACCGACGGGAAGAACGGAAAACTGGACGTCGATACCAATTCGAACCAGATCATTCTTGAGGGCGATGTCGGACTCGCCAAGACTTGCCAGGAAATCATCAACGTTCTCGATGTTGGGCCTTTCAGCGATACTCGCACAGAAACGTTCCGACTTCGAAATGCCGATGCCACCCTGGTCGGAGATGCGATTACAGCGATTTTCTCTGGCACCGGCGGCACGAGCGGGACTTCCCGAGCAAGAACCGGACAGACCGCGAGACCGGGACAGAACACAGGCGGTCAACAGGCAGCAGGCGCGGCGGGTGGACCCGAGGGTCCCACCCTTATTGTGACGGTGCTTGGAGCAACCAACTCAATCACCGTTCGATCGGACGAGCGAACGCTGCGCGAAATCGGCGAGATGATCGCGACCTCGTGGGACATTCCACCGACTCGAAACGGTGCCATTTTTAAGGCGTATGACCTCAAGTACACCGACCCACTCAAGGTGCGCGATCTGCTGCAGTCGCTCCTGGAGTCCGGCGCCGCGAGCCGATCACAGAGTTCGCGCGGAGGTGCGGGAGCTCGAGTGGCTGGTGGCGGTGGAGGCGGTGGAGGCGGAGAGTCTGGCGCTGATGTCGCCGTTGCCAACATCTTCCGAATCGAGGCGTACCCCGACTCCGATCGATTGATCATCATTACGAAGACACCGGACAACTTCGTTTGGCTCGACGAGTTGCTTGCCAAGATCGATACCCCGCTGACGGTTGGAATGCCAAAGAACGTTCAGTTGAAGTACCAGAATGCGGTTGAAGTCGCTGGGCTCATCAACGCGCTGCTCGCAGAGAGCGGAACCGGTGCTGGGATCGATGCTCCCGCACAAGGGCTCTCCGGAATCGACTTTGCTGCTGCTGGTGGCGGTACCACAGGAGCTGAACCCGGGGTTTCCTCAGGTGGATCGACCGGCGACGTCGGCAGTGGATCTGGCTCGACAATCGAATTCCCTTGGCAAAATGCTCGGGGCAATGGCAACCAGGAGGTCGCAGAAGTCAGCGCGATCATCGGGAAGAGCAGAGTCGTTCCGAACTCGGGCCAGAATTCTTTGCTGGTGTTGGCAACCGCAGAAATCCAGGATGCTGTCATCGAGTTGATTGAAGAACTCGACAAACCTGGGCGGCAGGTGCTGATTTCTGGCGTGCTCGCGGAGGTGGAGTTGGGCGATCAGTTCGCGATGGGCATCCAGTTTGGTCCGGCTGGTTCTATCTCGCCCGCGAATCCGAACAACGCCGTCGTCGTCGGCACAACCGCAAACCCAGTCACTTTCACTGGCGCAAAGGACAACATCTTTCCCTCCGTGCTCAATGTCTCGAATTTCAATTTCGGCGTCGACGCCACGGTGATCCTGCAGGCGCTCCAACGAGATACATCGGTTCGCATCCTCCAGCAACCGCGAGTGTTTACCAGCGATAACAAGGAAGCTGTCTTCTTCGCAGGTCAGGATGTGCCGTTCTTGACGGGCTCTACGACAGGCGGCACAACTGGAGGTGGCACGACATCAAGTTTCGACCAGATCGCTGTGGGGATTGGTCTCAACGTGCGACCGCGTATCACGAAGGAAAAGAATGTCTCCATGGAGATTGAAGTGTTGCTGTCCAACGTAAACACCGCGACGACCCTCAATGTCGGTGGGAGCGGCAACCCGACGATCGATCGCAGGCAGACGAACACCCAGATCACCGTCAAGAACAATCAGACCATCGTCATCAGCGGCGTGCGAGTGGAGTCGCAAACGAATTCAAAGAACGGCTTCCCGATCCTGGGTGATATCCCGATTCTCGACATCTTTTTTAGCAACTCAAATGACTCCAAGTCGGTGAAGGAACTGCTGGTTTTCATTACGCCGTCAGTCGTGGATAACCCGGATGAGAATGACACCAATTTCAATGCGGATGAGCGCGAGCGGCTGGAAGTTCTTGCCAAACCATTGAACAGCGAAACCAAGAGCCTCGTTGAAAAACACCAGTTGGCGATTCCTGAGGCTTCGGGCGGTAAAGCGGTCGATCCGCTCGCTCCGATCGATCCTGCGATTGCCCCATAGCGTGATGGGTTCGAATCGGCATTTCGCGTTGAAGTCGTGCGCGACCCGAATCACCTGTTCTGTCGGCCTCTTGCTCACGCTTGCGTGCTCAACTGGAAAACCGAACCTTCGGCCAAACTCGGAGAGCGCGGCCAAGCTTGCGAGTTCGACACGCCCCATCGAGAGCACGCAGGTTCATGTTCGCTTTCAGTTCAGCGCAATTCGGACGGTCGCCTATGACGGTTTCACGCTCCCGCTGGTTTCACCCGACGGATGTGCAGCAGCCGTACAGACCTCAAGCAGCGTCGACTGGCAGACCTTGCTCGCGTCGGTGGAAGGTGGAGTGCCGGACGCAGGACGCATCTCGATCGCGCCACTTTGCGGATCCCAGACCGATCTACTTCTTGAAGTCCCACGGAACGATCTGCTCCTGGGGCGATCCGCGGACGCAGAAGGATTCTTGGTGGAGAGTCCACAGTTGGATGGATCGCGTTGGATTGGACGAGTTTCGTGGCAAGGTGGCAATCCATTGTGGATCGTCGAAGACGAATCGGTAAATGCCTTTGCGGTACTTGGCCCAAACGGAGAACTGGCCTGGTGCCACCGCGAGCGCCACGCAAGTCGCTTTGCTCTCAAGGTACGGCGCGGGGATGTGACGGAGGAGATTCCCGCGCCAGACGGTGGAGCGTGGCTCTCACCGAGTTTCTCCTCCGATGGGCGCTTTCTCTTTGCACTGCGACTGCGCGATGGCGTTCTTGCTGTCTGCGCGTTTCCAACCCTTCCCGAGATCAGTCGATCGCCGGTCACATCGATTGACCTCTCTTGGCGCGCGGACGAGCGAATGGCCTATCAGGCACTTGTTCCACTACGCACCCGCGGCTTCGGAGTCGATCCTCGGCTGACTTTTTTCCACCCCCGGTTCAATCGGATGGCAATATGGAATCCCGTCACCAATCGCGTCGCGCTAGCGAGCGCGCAGTCGACGGCGTTACTGCAAGTATCGCCGACGTCGGTCCTGACGTCGGCATCGGATCGACTGCTCCTCGAACCTGCGCCGATCGATGGGAGTTCCACCGACGCCAAACGAACGACCACGATTGTTGAATCCTTGTGGATTCCGATTGGCATCGGCAGCAGCGGAGGCGTGTTCGCCGTTCATCCCCGTGGGGGCTCGCTCGATCTAGCTCGCATCGACATCGAGACCGGAACACGCTAAACGAACGCGGGTTTCAGCAGACTTCTTGGTGAAAACTCTGCGTCGCTTGGGGGCTAGATGTCGCGCTCTTCGACATCGTCGTCTTCGATTTCTTCGCGCTTCGCCTTCTTCTTCGCCTTGGCTTTCGCCTTCTTTTTTGCCTTCGCCTTGGCAGCCTTTTTGACGCGATTTAACTCTTCTGTCGACTTGACGGGCTTCCCCTTCGGACCCTTTGAGGGCTTCTTGTCGTCATCGCCGTCGTCGTCGTCGTCATCGTCATCGTCATCATCGTCATCGTCATCGTCGTCATCGTCATCATCGTCATCATCATCGTCATCATCGTCGTCATCGTCGTCATCGTCATCATCGTCGTCATCGTCATCATCGTCGTCATCATCGTCGTCATCGCCATC
>CAYHHO010000041.1:0-25695 GCA_964356445.1 uncultured Singulisphaera sp.
CAGCAGCCTGCACGAGCAAAGCCCACTCTCGCTCGAATCTGCGAAGGATCACTAGCCCCGGCTGCCCCGGCTCCAATACCTTTACCGCGACGAGACGATCGAGTGGCTTCCCCTCGCGAGCGAGCCACACCGTAGAGAAGGCACCTCTCCCGATGATGCGAATCGGCTCGAACCGAGCAAGCGATGGAAATGTCGTCTCACCGCGACCGACTGCCGTGAAAAGCGCCCCGCTGCCACCGGCTCCGCCAATCAACTGCGGTCCTTGGTCACTCACGCGCCGCGCCTTGCTCTTCGGCGAGCAGCGCCCGATTCAGTAGCAGGCACAGATCGCCTTGGAGCATGCCCGCGACCTCGGCGAGCAACTGATCCACCTCCTCCCGCGATTGAGAAGTCAACAGCACGCCGTGATTCGCAAGCCCTGCCGCAATGACAACGGCAAAGACCACAAGGGCGCGATTGCGCGATTCGACAGAAGGTGCGACGCCAAAGAGATGGACCGCTCGCTCCTTCGCGGCCAAGAGCCGCTCGAGCGATCCGTCGGCACCGATGAGGGCAGCAAGCGGGTCGGCCAACTCATGCGCCTCAAACATGAGCGCAGGCAGCGGTGCTTGATCCTCATGCACATCGCGCAGGGCATTTGCAACGTAGGCACGGCGATCGGCGATACGCGACAATTCCTCGACGAGGTAATCCGCTGGCATGAGCGGTCCCGCAAGCAACACCCGCTTGAGGGCCTGCGCGGATTGGAATCCGAGCAGCGGATGATTCGACGACGGTGCGCCGTCGATCGCGCGATCGCGTTCGTTGCCGGTCACGGGCGCAGTGCCTCCATCATTGCCGAAAATTCACTGGCGATTTCCGCATCATCCGCACCATGCATCATGAGTTCGAATCGCACCGCGAGGCGAATCTCTCGCGTGACTGCCCGAATATTGCTATTGAGCGCGCTGGGAGCGATGCCCGTTTCGCGTGAAAGCGTTCGATAAGGCACATGATCGACGTGGTGCCTCCAGAATGACTGCCAGTCCTGCTGCCTGCCCTTGGCGCGAAGGGACGACTGCACTTGGTCCACGCAGCGCGCGAGCAACTCCATCGCGAACTGGCGATCAAATGCGCTCTCGGCGTTGTTGACGGCATCAAGGGTGAATGCAGATTCGGCTTCGACTGCGTCGAATGACTCGGCCCCACGCGATGCGCGGCCGTTGGATCGACGCACTTCACGCGCACAGAAGTGGATCCCGTTGAGGAGCCAGCGGCGAAATGGCAATCCGCTCGCTCGCCACTTCGCAAAGTAGTCCGGACGCGGCAGGCGCGACACCATGAATTCATTGACGACCTCGTGCGGATCCGCCATGTAACTGGGGATCGCGCGCGTCGCATAGGCGAGCAGTGGACCGTGATAGCGAGCCATGATCGTGCGCGAGAGCCTCTCCCGGCCACCTGCGCCTTCCTCCATGAGCCCGCACATGAATGTCACCTTCGTGCTGGGAAAGTCGTCAGTATGAGCCGTTGTTGTTGCCATGTGGATAGCACCCACCGAGACGTCTGCGCGGAAAACCTTGGAACGACACCCCGCCAAGAGCCGGAACCCGTAGGCGAAGCCTAGCACCGAATGCTCGATGCACAAAGTTGGGTTGCGGTTTTGCACTCGCGCGGCAACATAGATGCAGCGCCAGCACGCGCGCACATCAATCAAGACCGTCGAGAGGACCTCGCGGCGCTCAGACATGCTCGGCGGCTCTTCCGCTCCAGTCCCGACTTGCTGTGCCTCAAGTGCGACGCGCTGACCACCCCCTTGAAATGGTGGGTTCGTGTCGTTTTTCGACACGAACCCACCATTTCAAGGCATTCATCGTCGATTGCAATCACGCACACATGGGACGCAACGCACGGAAGCGTGACTGCTGCGAAGGAACCTTCCCATACCCAATCATGTTCGGCGATTTTGCCGCTGAGACCCCGACTTGCGGCGCGGCTCGCTCCCCCCTCAACAGGTGACTTCAACGCCCGAATCGGGCTTCCAAATCACCTGTTGAGGGGTCAGCGCGTGACGAATTCGACTTCCATCGCGCCATCGACGAATTCGACCTGTCGCACTTCGACTTGCCGTCCATCGCCGAGTTTGAACGTCCTCGGTATCGAAAGCAGTTTCGCGGCATCGCCTTCGACGAATCGCATGGCAAGCGTGGCGCCGTAGGGCACTGGGATTCTCCCCAACGCTCCCCTTCCCGGAACCCAGCGGATGAACTCGCCGTCGATCTCCGGCTCGATCCACCCGCTCCAGACACGATCGCCGCTCGAAATGCTGACGACCGCACTGCCGCGTTCGAACCGGACTTGCGCTTCGACGCCGTCCATCGGCCACGCGAGGGTCGGATCGTGCTCTTTCCACTCCGGCAGCCGGGTAGCGAGCCACGCGTTCACGTCGCCATCTCGAATGCGAATGGCCCACGGTTCGCCGCTTGGTCGAACGCGCGAAATCGCTGCAGCAAGATTCTGCTCAAGGTCGCGGGCGCGTTGACGCAAGGGCTCGTCGGCGCGCTGGCTTTCGGGTGGGACCCACCACGATGGCTTCGCGCTCGCGAGCAACCAGCAACTCACGGCAATCCCCGCGACCGCTGCGATGGCAATCGTGGTCCGAGAGCGACCGAAAATCCGCAACCGGTCGCTCGTACGCACGCTAGCGCTCGAACGCAGTCACGCACACTGTGTCGTTCTGCCCGCCGAAGCCAAACGAATTCGACAAGCAGGTGCGAACCTTCGCGGCCCGCGGCACATTCGCGACGTAATCAAGATCGCACTCGGGATCGGGGTTCGCATAGTTGATCGTCGGCGGCAGCATTCCACGGTGAATCGCCATCACGCACGTGATGAACTCGACGGCTCCCGCAGCGGCGATGAGATGCCCAAGCATGCTCTTCACCGAACTCATCGGGATGTCCTTGGCGAGTTCGCCGAAAACGCGCTTCACCGCGAGCGTCTCGATCGAGTCGTTCTCTTTCGTCCCCGTGCCGTGCGCAGAGATGTAATCCACAAATGGGCGCCCATCTGCGCCGCGCTCATGAGGATCGATTCCCGCTTCCGAAAGTGCCTGCAACATCGCGCATGCAGCACCTCGCCCAGTCGGTTCGATATCGGTGATCCGATAGGAGTCAGCACTCGATCCAAATCCGATCAGTTCAGCGAGCGGCGTTGCCCCACGCGCGAGCGCGTGTTCGAGGGTCTCGAGGATCACCATCCCCGCGCCTTCACCCATCACGAATCCGCCGCGCGTGATGTCGAACGGTCGACTCGCCTTGCAGGGATCGTCCTTGCTTGTGCTCAGCGCAGTCAGGCGATTGAAACCCGTCACACCCAGCACGTGGATCATCGTGTGTGCGCCGCCAGCGATCATGACATCGGCTTCTCCGCGGCGGAGAATGCTTGACGCTTCACCGATCGCCTGCGTGCTTGCCGCACACGCAGTCAGGCAGTTGTACGCAGGACCGCGCGCGCCGAATTCGCGGGCGATGTGCGCGAGCGGCATGTTGGGTTCTTGCTCGATTTCCTTCGCTGCTTGCATGAGCTTTAGTCCTTGCTCTGCCCACTTCACTCCGTCGGTCTTGCCCTTCTCTGCGACCCACGCCTTGAGATTCGCTGCGAGATAGTTGGGAGTGTCGATGACTCCCTCTCCTGCCCCCAGATACATCCCGACCCGACGCATGTCACGCGCGGGTTTGACATCAAGCCCCGCCTGTCGCCACGCCTGCACGGCTGCACCGAGTGCGAACTGCGAGTTGATCCCGGCGGTCGCGTGGACTTTCGGATCCTTCAGCAGCGGATTCACGTCGAAGTTCTTCACCTCTGCTGCAAACGATGTCGGGAATGTCCGCGCGTCGAAGCGCGTGATCGGCGCCATCCCAGACGCGCCGCGCATGAGAGCAGACCAGACCGTTTCGAGGTCGTGGCCCAGCGGAGTCACCCATCCCATTCCGCTCACGACTACGCGCTCGCGCGGTGATCGAGAGTGATGCATCCCAAGTGGTGAAGCGCTCATGCGATCCTCCGAATCACCAGTGCTGCGCTCTGGCCACCCATGCCTGTCGCGGTCACGAGCACGCTGCGTAGCGACGAGGCAATTGATGGTCTTGCGTCCGCGTCCACACCGAGTTCCGAGGATCCCGCAGTCGAAAGCCGCGCCGGAAGTCGCTGTTCCTTGATGCACTGCGCAGCGACA
The DNA here is from genome assembly GCA_964356445.1 of uncultured Singulisphaera sp. Taxonomy (GTDB): domain Bacteria; phylum Planctomycetota; class Phycisphaerae; order Phycisphaerales; family SM1A02; genus F1-60-MAGs104. Next base: position 4,217 of record CAYHHO010000041.1, read on the forward strand.
CACGCGGCGATCGCGCTCGCTCCCGCGCCGCAGATTCCAATCTGAGGAGCGAGCGTCACGAGCGGAATCTTTGGAAGTCGATCGCCGAAGACTTGTCGCAGCGCCTGCGCCTCCGCCGCATCGACGCAGGCAATTCCACTCCCGAGCGGAATGATCGCGTCGATCTCGGTCGCCTTCGTCCCTGCATCTTGCAGTGCACCTTCGATCGCAGCAGCGATGTCTGGTCCAGCACCGGAGAGCTCGACTCCGACCGTGTCGCAGCAAGCACACTGACTCGCTGCAAACCCAGCGAGTTCTGCGAAAACTTGGGCGCCGCGACCGACTGCGCTCTCAAGCGCTTCTGTGATCAGAAGCCCGCCACCCTCTCCAAGGACGGTGCCGATTGCGCGCGGGTCAAATGGACGGACTGCACTGACCCCATCGCCGCCCGTGGGCACAGCCGCGAGTCGATTCGCGAAAGTCTGCCGAAGCAGACCCATGTAATTCACTTTGCTCTCCCCACCGCCCGAGAGACAAGCGTCCGCGTGTCCGCGCCGAATCACGCGCATCGATTCACCGATCGACAACCCACCCGATGCCTCCGCGCAGGTCAGCGTGTTCGATGGGCCCTGACAATCATGGATGATCGTCACGTGGCACGCGAGCATGTTGGGCAGATACTTCAGCAGCCAGAGCGGCGTGAGGTTGTTCATCCCCGTGCGCCCCCACTCTCCAGGGTCGAACCCACCGTCGCTGTCGCGGCAATTCAGCATCGCACTCGCCAGTTCATCAGAGTCTGCTGGAATGAGTCCAGCGCCGATATGACAACCGAATCGTTCGGGTGGAATCGTGGGAGCGACCCCCTCAGCAGTGCCTCGCGTCGTGAGCCCAGCGGACTGCACAGCAGATGCTGCTGCGGCGACAGCGATCTCGATGTCACGCGCCATCACCTTCGTTGCCTTGCGATAGTTCTTGGGAACAATGGCGCGAATGTCCAGTTGCTCTGGAAGAATCGTCGCCGCAACAGTCGTTATGAATCCAGATGGATCAAACGCCGAGATCGGACGGATCGCCGATGCCCCGTCGCACAGCCCCTTCCATAGAGGTTCCATGCCAATGCCGAATCCCGACATGGGACCGACTCCGCTGATGACGACGCGTCGTACTGAGGGGGGCATTTGGAGGGGCGAGAGTATCGAAAAGTTGCGCGGCCGATTGCTCGGTCACATTCGGCGAGCGACTAAGAGCGCCATCTCCAATGCCTGCTCATAGTTGAGCCGTGGATCGACCGTCGACTGATAGGCGCGTACAAGATCGGCTTCAACGAGCCCGCGTGCACCACCGATGCACTCCGTGACATCTTCGCCCGTCAATTCGAAGTGCACGCCACCAAGAACCGAGCCCTTTGCCGCGTGAATCTCGAATGCCTGTTCAAGCTCAGCGAGGATGTGCGCGAATTTTCGCGTCTTCACGGGGACCATCGCGCCTGCCTCGCCTGGCACCATGACAGACTCGGTGTTTCCGTGCATCGGATCGCAGACCCACAGCACTGCCAGTTTCGCCGCAGCGACTGCCTCGATGTATCGAGGCAGCGTCGCCGCGATGGTTCGAGCGCCGAGACGGTGAATCAATGTGATCTTGCCCTCTTCGTTTCGCGGATTCAACCGCTGGCAGAGTTCGACGAGGCTCTCAGGAGTTCGACCGGGTGCGACCTTGATGCCAATTGGATTCTCGATGCCGCTGAGATACTCGACATGCGCACCATTGATCTCTCCGGTGCGTGCACCGAGCCATGGAAGATGAGCCGATAGATTCCACCAGCCGCTGCGGCGCGGAACTTCGCGGGTCTGTGCCTCTTCGAGATCGAGCAACAGGCACTCATGACTCGTGAAGAAATCGACGCGTTGCATTTGGTGCACCTGAACTCCGGCAAGTGACTCCATGAATCGCAGCCCCTCACCAATCGCTGCGACCATTCGCTTGTACTCAGCGGCCAACGGCGAGTGCACAACCCAGTCGAGGTTCCACTGCTCTGGATGATGCAGATCCGCAAATCCACCGTCAACGAGTGCTCGGACAAAATTGAGCGTCAGGGCGCTCCGTTCATATCCGCGCAAGAGCAACTGCGGATTGGGGGTTCGCGCCTCGAGCGAAAACTCCGAGCGATTCACATTGTCACCGCGAAAGCACGGCAATGACACGCCGCCGCGAACTTCCGTCTCGCTCGATCGTGGTTTGGCATATTGCCCCGCAAATCGTCCGATGCGGACGACACGCTTGCGCGATGCGTGAGTCAAGACGAGGCTCATCTGCAGCAGAATCTTCAATTGGTTCGTGATCGTCGATGACCGACAATCGGCGAACGCCTCTGCACAGTCGCCCCCGTGCAGCACAAAGCGCTCACCACGCGCCGCCTGCGCCAATTGAGACTTGAGAGACGCGACTTCACCGCTTGTGACGAGAGGCGGAAGGACCCGAATCGCATCGATGACCTGTCTCGCAACTTGTGGATCCGGCCATGAAACCTGCTGGCTGGCTGGGCGCGTCCGCCACGAACCGAGATGCCACTTGCCTGATGCTGGTGTCATTGCTTGAGCGGAGGTCATGCCGTCAAGACTAGCCTTGGAGCAAGTACGGGCGACAGGACTTGAACCTGCACGGGTTTCCCCACTGGAACCTAAATCCAGCGCGTCTGCCATTCCGCCACGCCCGCATCTTCACGCCTTCGTAGGATGATAGCCATGCCACTGGGCGAAACCTGCGCACTCAAGTTGTTCCCACTCATCGCACGGCTGGTCCTGTGCGCTGCGTTCCTTCCCCTCGGTTGGCAGAAGATCTTCTCTTCATCCGAGTACTCCATGGCTCAAGCGGACCAACTGGTCGCCGTGGGAGTCACCGCCGATGGCATGGATTGGCAACGAGTTCAAATGACTGGGTTTGGCGATGGCACTGCGAGTTCCGCATCGGGCGCCCTTTCCCCCGCAACCGCGCCGCGCACAGCGCGCAGTCTCTATCACGTCGCGCTCGCCGCGAACTCTGCACACTTCCCCTATCCCGCGATTCTCGCGTGGATCGTTGCGCTGACTGAGTTCGGGGGCGCGATCCTGCTGCTCGCTGGTTTGTTCACGCGGGTAGCTGCATTCTTCGTCGCATGCACAATGGCGGGAGCGTTTTGGATCACGAGCGTGCCCGCGATCAAGGCGGCGGGCTGGTGGAATTTGCCACAAGCAGACCATCTCCAGGCATGTGCGCAAGTCGGACTCCTCCTCATCGCCGCGAACGTCGTGATCGTTGGGTCTGGATTCCTCAGCGTGGACGGGATGCTCGGTCGCAAGCCCAAGCAGGCTGGTGCGCCGTCGAGCGCAAAATCTCAGCGGAAAGACCCCGCATAAGCAATGCGTTCGAGGCGATTGATTCCTTGGGTCTGTTCGCTCGTCATCCATCTTTTCTTGGCTCTGCTCCTTCTGAGCGCAGGAGTCATGTATGCGCGGCACGCGCTTGAGGCTGACACTTCAGTGCTCGGCGACGAGGCGCAGTTCGCCTATGAGCCTGCGCCTTTAGATTTTTCACCTCGCGCCGAACCGGTCCCGCAGACGCAAGAAGAAATCGCTGTCGCGGCGGCGGCAAGTTCAACTCGCGATGGCGATCGTGCAATCGACCGTCCGTTTGTAGAAGCTCGAGCCTTCAGCCAGCGGATGATGAGCCCGACCGAGGGAGAGATCGCCGGGTTGTCCGCGACCACTCTTCTCGCAAGCCGCACCCTGGGGAGCCCGCGCAGTAGCGTGTCAACCGCCGGTATCAGACAATCCTCGGCCACCCGCATCGTCTATCTCCTCGACGCCTCTGGGTCGATGATTGGTGCCTATCCAACGGCAGTCCATGAGGTCGTCCAATCGATCGCAAGGCTGAGCGACGAACAGTCATTTGCTGTCGTTGTCTTTCAGCGCGGCGAAGCATTCCTGGCCCAGTCCGAACAGTTGCGATCCGCTGGCACCCGCTTCGGCGCAGCGGAAATCGATGGGCTGCGCAAGTGGCTTCTCGACGCAATCGTCCCATCCGGTGGAAGCGATGTATCCAAAGCGCTGCAGGTCGCAATCGCAATGCGGCCAGACACGATTGTGATTGCAAGCGCGGGGTTGATGGGGGCAGAGAAACTTGAAGTCGACCGCGACGCGCTGCTCCTTGAGTTCGACCGGCTCAACCCGCGCAACCGGCGAACTGGGCGCAGGCTTGTGCAAATCGGCTGCATTCACTTTATGGATCCCGAACCGCTGCGAGTACTCGAGATGATCGCCCGCGATCATGGTGGACGCGGCGCGTATCGATATGTTCCAAGGTTGGCTGAACTTCAGTCCCCAATGAAATCAACCGATCCGCAGGATGAGGAGACCGAACAGGTCGAGCGTGCGCTCGCTGCACTCAAGGCAGGTGACATTGTCAACGCGCGGGTGCAATTGATCCGAATCGGACTCGGCGCTCCGAACCACCCCGCATCTCCACTAGCTCTCACGAGTGCAGCAGAGGTGTACCTACTCAACGACCACGACTCGTGGACAGCACTGCGCCTCGCTGATGCGGCGATCCGAAGTGCTCGCGCATTCGAGCTCGAATCGGTGGTCAAGCGTGCAGAAGTTGTCATCCGACTCGCGCAAGAGTCATCGCCTCCACCGACGAGAACACCATGAACCCACCCACCGATATTGCGACCACCGCTGATGCCGCTCGAATCTTTTTTATCTCATCAAGCACCCTGCCCGACGGCTCGACGCAGATCGAGTGGGTCGGCAGTTTGATGATCTGGGTACTGATCGCAATGAGTCTCGTCAGCATTGGACTCATTGCGAGCGCATTCTTGGCGAATCGATCCAAACTCATTCTCCCCAGCGCGATGGCGAAGGCATTTCTGCAGGCTGCAATCTCGGGTGGCGCCAAGGATGCGAAGACCATTCTCGTTTCAAACGAGAGCGATTTCGCGCGGATCGCTTCTGCGGCGATGGACACGCTTCCGCTGGGACGACCTGGCGTGGTGGACGCCGCAGAACAAACGGCTGAAGAGTGCGCCGCGCGGCGCTTTCGATCGATCGAAATCTTGAATGTGTTCGCGCAAGTGAGCCCGATGATCGGGCTCTTTGGAACGGTCTACGGAATGATCGTCGCGTTCCAGACTGTTTCGGCCTCCGGTGGCCAAGCAGATCCAGCGCTCCTTGCTGGTGGAATTGGCACCGCACTCGTCACGACCTTCTGGGGTCTCGTCGTTGCAATTCCGGCGTTGATGACCTACGCGACAATTCGAAACGGCATCGACGCAGTCATTGCAGAAGCACTCGAAATCACCCTTCGAGGCGCGGCGCACGCAGATGGTCTGTCGGATCGCGCGGTACGGCAGTCTGCCGTCGCTGGACCTGGCACATGAGCCTGCTTCACGCACGGGGACCAGCTCGGATCGACGCGAATCTCACGCCGCTGATTGATCTCGCGTTCTTGCTCATCGTCTTCTTCGTCCTTGTGGCTCGCATGGGTGGCGACCAACTGCCGCCAGTCGCACTGCCGAAACCGACACATCCTGCGATGACTCCTGCTGGAGGCGGTCAACGTGTTGCACTCAACGTCTTCGCTGATGGAGACCGCACGATCCTCTCGCTTGGATCTCGGCGATTTTCCGATGACGATGCTGGCCAGCGCGACCTTGCATCCGCGCTCGCGCAGCGGATTCGCAAAGATCCCACCGCAGCACTGGACATTCGCGCGGATCGGACGCTCCGCTACGACATGGTCGAACCCGCGCTGAAGGCGCTTGCTGAGGCCGCGTCGCTCGCCGGCGCGCCTCGCGTGACGATTCGAGTCTGCGCGCTCGAACAAGGAGTGGCTTCGACCGGCGGCACCGATTCGGACACGATCAAGAGTGGAGGCGCGGGTGCGAAGTAGCAGAACTGCGAGACGCCACGGCAGCCAACTGCGATCTGCCGAGGGCTTCAGCATGCGCCTCGCGATGACGCCGATGATCGATGTCGTCTTTCTCCTCCTTGTCTTCTTTGTGTGCACGGTGCGATTCGAACCGAACGAAGGTGTCTACAAGTTGGATCTGCCGCTTCGCGGTTCGACTGCAGATCCGCTTGCACTTCAAGAGGCGCCACTGCAAGTCGTCGTTGGAGAGCGCAGCGGCGAACGCTGCGCCATCAGACTGCGTGCCGAAGGAGTGCAACAGTCAGTCGAGAGTTTCGATGCACTCGCGGCGGCGCTGAGCAAGTTGCAACGCCGCCAAGGAACGACCGATGGGCTCTTTCAACCCTCACACCCGATTCTGATCGTGCCGAGCGCGGGTTCGCAGTGGCAGGACGCAGTCGACGGGTTCAACGCCGCGGTTCGTGCGGGATACGCGAATGTCGGATTCGCACGGTCGACACCAGGATGACTTCGACGCTGCCGCCAACGATTGCACTGGCGACCTGCATCTTTGGCGCGGTCGCACACGCTGCGTGCCCAACTCCAACGCGCGCTCCAGATGACCCTACGACTCTTTGGATCCGCGAGGAGAATTTCCTGCGTGGCGTCAGCGATCTCGGGATTGGGCATGTGCTCGAAGACTTGGAGAGTGTCGATCCTGCGGCGCAGTCCACGGATCCGGCGACGGGAGCGCTCCGCGAAGTCGCTCGGTTGCGGTTGCTGCTGAAGGAGTCGGGGACAGAGCGCGGCGCTCGCTTGAAAGCGTTCGAAGACCTACGCCGCGTGCGCCAGGCGCTGGCCGACGCTCATCAGGGGGACGGGCGAACTGCGATCTGGTGGACGAACGCGGCGGAAGATGAGTTCGTCCTTGGATTCCTCGGGCTTGATGGCGGATCCGAGTCCATCGCTGGATCACCCTTGCGCGAAGTTGCAACGCGTGCCGCTGCTTCCCTCGATCGGGTCGATCAAAATCTTGCGCGCGCTGCGACTGCTGCTGCGAGCGCCCCTGCGATTGAAGTGCCCGATGGATCGAGCCTCGCGCAAGCACTCGATGACGATGCGCGCGGACGGCGTCCGATGCTCGCTGCTGCTTCGCGTGCGATGCGACTCGTGGTCGACCGAACCGTTCTCGCAGAAAAAGCGCAGCAATCACAGCGTGCAGAAGCGCTCAATCTCGTCAAAGTTCTCGACGCACTCCGCGGCAGAATCGGCGTTCCAACTCGCCTCTACCCCGAACTCGATCTCGCTTCACTTGCGGCCGCTGCTGTGGCCGTTGACCCAAACACAGCGCAACTGAGCGCTGAACGAACAAACGCTGCGCGCGACCAAGTCCTCACAACGCTCTCGCAAATTCTCGTCGCAGAAGGACTGCTTCGCGGTGGGCGCGGCGACGAAGCCCAGCGACATCTTCTAGCCCACATCACGAACGACAGTCTTTCCGCCGCGCTGCGGGTGCTGACGGCCGATGCTCTCGTTCGGGTCAGGAACACGTTGGGAGAGCACCCCGCGAGCACTGAGTCACTTCAAGGCTGGATCGACGCGCTGCGACGCGCACCGAGTTCGCAGCGCGCGGGAGTTCGGCGTGCGGTCCTCGAACGAATTGCGAACGCGCTGCGTGACGTCCCTGTCGATCGGGAACTCCCAGCACTGGCCGCAGTGGCGCTTGCACGCGACCACCTCGCGACCGGAAACGCGCCAGACGAGGCGATCAAAGTCCTGCGCGCTCACGCTCGCAGCGAAAGTGATTCGGAGGCGCGTGCAACTGCCATCGTCGTCCTCGCTGAGGCACACTGCGCAACTGGAGATTGGGCGTCAGCGTCTGACGACTACAGGATGTTCGCGGAGTGTTCGCCAACGGAACCCATGGCGCTTGCTGCGATCCAAACTGCCCTCGACATCGAGTGCGCGCTCGACCGCGCACACCCGGATGCGCGGCAAACCCAGTTCGAACAGACCCTGAGGCTGGCGCTCCAGCGATTTGCGGAATTGCCCTCGCGACCGAATTCGATTGCCCAGTTGGAAGCGATCAAAACTCGCAGGGTGATTGACGAATTCAACTTGGGACTTGGCAACCGCTCCGCCAACCTCTCCGCCACGCTCAGCGATGCCGTTCTGCGCCTTGCTCAAACAGTCACCACAGCCGAGCGCGCCGGCATAGCGCTCGGACCACGGATCGACGCGACGCTCATCGCTGCGAAGATTGCATTGGATTGCCTAGCGAACAGCGGCGCTACGGCGCCCACCGATCAAGAGGTGCTGCCGAGCGCACGCTGGGCGACGTGGACGAACGAAGACGCGACGCGCGTCCTGCAGGCTCGACTTGAACGCGTGATGCGCACGGGAGCAATGGATCGCGCGGCATTCGACCAAGTATTCGCGGAACTGCCCGCGCCGTTTCGAACCGACCATCGGCAAGTCGTGGTCGACAGCCTCATCGGTTTCCTCCGCAACCAACTCGACGAAGGACGAGCACGCCTCGCGCGCGACGGAGCGTCAGCCCTCGAAGCTCGCGAACTTGCACGCGGCGCGCTTCTCGCGGTGGAGGCATGGGAGGGACTCTCTCCACCCATCGCAACCACGAGTTCGCCCACGATCGGCGACTCTGCGAACGAGATTGCGCTTGCGCGTCTCGCAGCAGATGCCGCGCATGAAGCGCAGGCGTGGGAGTCTGCCGTGAGCCGGTCCGAATCGATTGCCACGCGCACTTGGGCGACGGTGGACGATCAGCGGCGCCTTGCTGAATCGCTCGCGTCGGCAGCCATCAGCGCAGAAACGGCGAAGGACTTTCCGCTGCGCGACGACCTGCGGGGGCGCGCGATGACGTGCGCGCGAAATCTCTCCGCATCGTCTCCGCCTCAGTCGAAGGAATGGTGGTCCGCGCAAGTGATCCAGGTGCAGATTGCCCAAGATTCAGGGCGAGGCGGCGACGGCGTCCAAGCAAAGATCGCGCGGCTTCGCGCCCTCGACGGCGACCTCGGCGGAGACCCGAGCCGCAGCGCACTCGAAGGTCTTTCGGCACGCGCCGCCCAAGCTCCGTCGCATCAGTAGCCAATTTGGCGCAGTTCGTTGCGGAGAATCGCAGCGAGTTCGTAATTCTCCATGCGCAGCGCCTGCTTCAAACGAGATTCCAAATCAACGCGCTGACTCGATGGGAGTTTCGGCACCAACACATCGCGCATCGACCTGAGCGCAGCAGCCTCGATCGGCTCTTCGGCGTCTGGGCGCGATCCTCCTGCCGCACTCGAGTGCAACAGCACCAACGCACGGTCGATCGCTGCAAGCGCTCCTCGAGTGTCGCCCGTCCGAACACACATCGACGCTTCGGCGCGCGTTCGCAGGAGAACCGCTGCAGCGCGAATCGACTCGAAAGACAACCACTCATCGCTGCGCCGCGACCGTGCACAGACGAATGCAATCGCGAGCAGATTTCGATCGCAGTCGCTGATCACTCCCGCGAAGTTGTCCAGCAGCAAGTGGACCGCCGCTCGCTGGTGATAGAGATGGATTTCATTTCGAAGCAGCCCCACTTCATTTTCGGTCAGCCTCTGAGAGTGCTCCTTGAAGGAATCCCACCAGCACTCATGCCCTTGTGGTCGCCGACCGTCGGGCCTTCCCTCGATCTCGAATTGGAGCAATCCCGCTTCCAACCGCACCTGAATTCGCCTCGTACCCCCAATTCCTTCCAAATATCTCGCCTGCGGACCGTCGCCGGAGTACTCCCACCGACTGAGGATCCCCGCAATATCGTCGTCTGGGTTGCCTGCGTTTGGAACTGTCGGGTCGGTCACTCGGCGGATGTTAGAAAACCAAACGAAACATCAGCAACCCCTACTGGTGTTGAGGTATCGTGCGGGCTTACCATGAGAGGTTCGCATGGCGAAATCTGAAGTGCAGTCGGAGATCCAGATGTATGTGCGCGAGATCAGTCTCGTTGCACTGCTGACTCCTGCCGAAGAGAAGACGCTTGGCTGGGCCATCATCAATGATCAAGATGTGAACGCGAAGGATCGGATGATCACGGCGAACCTGCGCCTCGTGATCGCGATCGCCAAGGGATACATGAACCGCGGCATCTCGCTGCCCGACCTCATCGAGGAGGGCAATGTCGGACTGATCCGCGCGGTAGAAGGGTTCGATCCTGCACAGGGAGCTCGATTCTCGACCTACGCCTCGTGGTGGATCAAGCAGTCCATCAAGAGAACACTCTTGAATGCGACCCAGCCGATTCACATCCCCGCGTACATGATCGAATTGATCAGCCGATGCAAGTCCACTTCGAAGTCGCTCGAGGAGAAGTTGGGGCATCCTCCCTCGATGGTCGAACTTGCGAAAGAGATGCAGGTCCCGCTGGGCAAACTGCAAATCATTCGCCGCGCTCTTCGCGCCTATAACGCACCGAATCAGGTTGTTTCCGCAAACCCAGATAACGATGTCTCGGAACTCGCCGATGTTTTCGAAGATACGAATTCGAAGGATCCAACGGTTGTGGTGGAAGAGAACGAGATTCTGCGCGTCATTACTGGACTTCTGGAAACCATCGATAGCCGCGAAGCTGAGGTGCTCCGCCTACGTTTCGGCATGGATGGCACCGAACCTCTCACACTCAATGAAGTCGGGCTACGCATCGGACTGACCCGCGAGCGGGTTCGGCAGATCGAAGTGGAAACTCTCGCTCGGCTCGGGCGCCAACTCGGCAGCAATCAATCTCTCGCGCTGCTCTTTCGATCGTCACCAACTGAAGAGACACCCGACGGGGACGACCAGCGCCGGCGCAGGTCGACTCCGCAGCCGCTAACCGAACTGCTTTCGTCGAAGCACCCCAGCAAGTACACGGGCAAGCCCCCGCGCAAGCCGGGATCGAATCCACCGACGAACTGATCGCTCTGGTTGCGTCACCGTGGGTGCGCGCAACTGACCTACGCTCGATTTGCGACGCGCGAGCCCCCCGCGTTCACTTATCTCAAACTTTGACGGTCGCGCGAAGAAATGGAAGCGGCTCGACGACTGCGCCGACAAATGTTCCGCGCAGGTCGACTTCAAGATTGGTCGCAACATCCGAATCATTGACGTCAACAAGCGCCATCGCGATCGGTCGATCGAAAGTCGGGGAGAGGCAACCGCTTGTCACTCGCCCGACGACCTTGCCGCTGCGGCGAACCTCCATCCCCTGCCGAGCACTGCGACGACCCTCTAGGCCCAGTCCGACGAGTTTGCGCGCCGGACCAGTTCGAGCAATCGCTTCGAGTGCAGACTGCCCAATGAACCGACCAATTCGTTCGTCATCCGCCCCTTTGTCGATCTTCACTGCAAATGCAAGCCCAGCTGAAAGCGGATCAGTCTGTTCATCGATTTCGTGCCCGTACAGCGGCATCCCCGCCTCCATCCGCAGTGTGTCCCGCGCCGCAAGCCCGATCGGGCGGATGGCACTTTGCGGGTCTTTCGCGTCCTTCAGAAACATTCCCATCGCGGCACGCGCCATCGTCGAACCGAGGATGACTTCGACGCCATCCTCGCCTGTGTAACCCGTTCGACTCACGATCAATTTCACGACGATCAGGCTCTTCTGGACAAACCGATATCGCTTGAGCGTTGGAATTTCGCGCGAAAGAGCTCCGACGATTTCCATTGCCTTGGGACCCTGCAGCGCGATCATCGCGGTTGACTCGGTTTGATCCTCCAACTTGAACGCCAGATCCCCCTTGACGGCCGCAAAGTGTGCGAGCAACTTCGCGCGGTTCGATGCGTTGCAGACCATGAGGTATTCCGATTCATCGAAGCAATAGACGATGACATCGTCAAGGCATCCGCCCGCCTCGTTGCAGATGATGCTGTATCGACACTGGCCGACTTGCATCCCAAAGATCTGGCGGGTGCAAACTCGGTCGAGAAACTTTCGCGCGTGCCGACCGCTGAAGCGAAGTCGCCCCATGTGCGAGACATCGAAAAACCCAGCGCCGGTGCGGCAGTGGCGATGCTCCTCGAGCACTGAACCATACAGGAGTGGCATCTCCCACCCGGCGAAGTCCACCATCTTCGCGCCGTGTTCAACATGAAAATCATAGAACGGTGTTCGCAGCAATTTCGTGCTCATCACCGCAGCGTATCCCAACGCGGTGAATCCAAACCGACCACGGGGAATTGAACCGATGGGTACCCTTCTCTCTCCATGGGATTCTGTCTTTCACGCTCTGCCGCGACATGGATGCACCGGGTGATCTGCGCGGTTGTGCTTGCAATCCCTTGCGCCGCGAACTCGACCTTGGCAAGCGCGTCCAGCGCCGGAACCGTCAGCATCGACGACGAAAGCCTGACGGATCGCCCCATCTCGGAGGTCGTGATTCAAGGATTGAACCGGATCACGGAGCAGGAAGTCCGCAACAATCTCCGAATCGCGGCAGGACAGCCTTTCGAATCGCAAGCCGTCAAGGACGATGTCTCGACGCTCTACAGGCTCGGGCACTTTGACGCGGTGACTGCCGATGCTGAACTGCTCGCCGATGGAACCGTGAGAATTCGATACATCGTCATCGAGCAGCCGATCATCCGCGACATTCAGGTCGTTGGCAACAAGGTCGCTTCGGATCAGGAACTGCGCGCAGTCATTGCGCTCTACCCAGGGGGACCACGCGACGATTTCCTCCTTGAACGCGCCGTCGAAAAGATCAAGAACCTCTACCGCGCCAAGGGCAACTACATGGTTGAGGTCGAAGTCGACGAGTCTCGCCTCGTGGATACTGGCATTCTCATCTTTCGAATCGTCGAAGGTCCTCGGGTTCGCATTCGTGAAATCGTCTTCTCTGGGAATGATCGATTTGACACCAACCAACTGGGCGCACAGATCAAGACGAAGCCTTGGGTTTTCGTTTTTTCGACTGGGAATCTGGACCAAGACATGCTCGTCGACGATGTCGCCACGCTCGACAAGTTCTACAAGGATCGTGGCTTTATCGATGTTCGAGTCGACAAGCGCGTCGAAATTTCAGAGAGCGGCAAAGAGGCCAAGGTGGTCTTTGTCATCAGCGAGGGTCGTCAGTATCGGTTGCGGTCGGTCACGGTCGAGGCTGCTGACGGCGTCGATCGTCAGACGCGGGTGCTGCGATCGGAACAAGTGGTCGGATTGATGGTGATCCGACCTGGCGATGCGTTCACCCAAGACAAAGTCGAAGCATCGACGAAAGCGGTCACGGAGGCATACGAGACCATGGGGTACGTCGATGCAAGGGTGGATCAGACTTGGATTCGTATCGGCGAGGAGCCTGAAGTGGACATGATCGTCACCGTGCGAGAGTCCACATCGTCCATCGCTGGGCTCGTGCGGATCCAAGGCAATTTCATTACGAAGGACAATGTTGTACGTCGGCGAGTTCGTATTCAGCCAGGTCGACCGCTCGACGGCCACGAACTGGATCTCGCAAAAAAGCGACTTGAAGCGTCTGGACTGTTCAATGCTGCCACCGTCACTCCGCAAGTTGCAGACCCAGAAAACCCCGAAGTCCGCGATGTTCTCGTCGAAGTGAAGGAACGCAACACAGGCAGCATCAATTTCGGCGTCGGGGTCGGGAGCGACACAGGGTTCTTTGGAACCGTCTCGCTCAACCAGCAGAATTTCGACATCGCTGACACCCCCCAAACGCTTGACGAATTTGTGAGTGGTCGCGCCTTTCGAGGTGCGGGGCAAAGTTTTTCCATCGCGATCGCACCCGGAGTCGACGTCAGCAACTACTCGATCAGCTTCGGCGAACCCAATTTTCTTGAGAGCGACTACGGCTTCGGAACAAGCCTGCTCTATCGCAATCGCGTCTATTCCGGGTTTGTCGAAGAGCGACTCGCAAACACCCTCGGACTCTCTCGGGCGTTCGGTGATATGTGGGGAGCATCGGTCCGGATGTCTCTCCAGTCTGTGACGCTCACCGACTTTGCCAGCAGCACGCCGATCGAGGTCTACAACGACCGTGGTCCTGCCTTTATCAATTCGTTCGGGTTTGAGATTGCACGCACGAATTTCGACAACCCGACGCGACCAAGTCGCGGGTCAAGATTCGAATGCGATTTCGCGTTCTTTGGCGCGCTCGGCGGACCCTACTCCTTCCCTGTTGCCACTGCGAGCTACACGACATTTCTCCCGCTCACCGAAGACTTCTTCGGGCGCAAAAGCGTGCTGAAACTCAACACGAGCGCGGGGTACATGTTCAACAGCAATGCGCCCGTTTCGGAGCGGTTCTATCTCGGCGGTCGTTCGCTTCGTGGATTTCAGTTCAGATCGGTCAGTCCGCTCAGCGCCACGGCAATTGGCGCGGACCCTCCGACACCGGCCTCTGAGTATTTCACGACGACCACCGGCACCGCGAGCGGACTTCCAAACGGCGACCCAATCGGCGGCACGCTGCGGTTCTTCGCTGGAGCTCAGTATGAAGTTCCAATCTTTGACAAGTTCATTTCGGGCGTGCTCTTCACCGATTCGGGAACCGTCACCGACAGTTTCACGCTCGACCCCTACCGCGTCTCGATTGGATGCGGAATCCGCCTGTACGTGCCTCAACTTGGGCCGATGCCACTCGCGTTCGACTTCGCAGTGCCAGTGGTCAAGTACGAAACCGACCAGACCGAGACTTTCAGCTTCACTGCAGAGCTACCTTTCTAATGCCCTCGAATGCTTTCTAATGCCTTCCGACGGCTCCTGAAGGCGCCCACGGCGTTCGGGTTCTCGGGGTTCTTCACTACACTATCGAACCCATGGAAAAGCGCACGCGCCGTAGTACATATTTCGTCGCCACCCTCATTGCTGCAACATGTGTGGCCGGCAGCGCCGCATACACAGTCGGGCGGTTGAGCGCCGCCCCATCTGCGGTGGCGAATGTCGACATTCGTCGCATTCTCGACAAGATCCAGCAGCGCGGGGAAATGGAAATCGAGCTCACCCAGATGGCGAATCGATTCGAACAGGAGCTCAAGACCCGCAAGGAACAGATCGAAGCACGCGCACGTGAATCGGATGCCGTCACGGATCCCACAGAGCGGCAACTGATGCGCGACGGACTCGCGCTCGAGCAGTTGCAATTGAAGGAATGGGCGATGACCAAACAAAACGAAGCGGACCGCGAGCAGGCGCTTCGCTGGGAGGGACTCTTCCGCGCGATCATCGCCGAGGCTGAGAAGGTCGCACAGTCCGAGGGCTATCAGTATGTCTTCGTCTATGACGGAACCGCAGAGTTTCAGCGCGACCGACGAAGTCAGTCATCGCTCTCCTCTCAGGTGATGGAGCAAATCTCGCGCAGGCGCGTCTTGTATGCAGCGAAGGCGGACGATTTGACCGAGAAACTCATCCTTCGCATGAACAATGCGCGCAGCACTCCGAGCGCGCCGTCAGCGGCGGCCACACCTGCTCCTCCACCAATAACACCCACGACAACACCCACGACAACACCCACGACACCATGAGCCCGAAGAAGGAAAAACACATGCGATTGAATCATCTCATCCTCTCTGGTGCGATCGTGGTCGGCGCAATTCTGATTGCCGCGGGCTTCCCTGCAACTCCAGCAGTTGTTGCATCTGTTGACCTCGAAAAGGTCTATCGATCGCTCGATCAGTTGAAGGCCGCCGATACGCGCGCGGGGGCACTTCGCGTCGACCTCGACAAGCGCCTCGCCGAGATGACTGAATCGGTGCGGGCGATGCAGGAAGACCTTGAGAGTTTCCAGTTAGGAACGGCGGCGCACAATGCTGCCCTGGACAAGGCGATTTTGAAGGCCGGAGATTTGAACGCGCTCCAGAATTTTGCCAAATTGAAGTTAGAGTCCGAACAGGCAAACGCGGTCCGCGATGCGTACGCCACAATTCGCTCGACCTGCGCGCAGCTTTCGAAAGAACTCAAGATCGATTTCGTGTTCATCGACGACACGGTTCCTTTGATTGCCCCGACTGACCTTGAGGGCACGATGCGGCAGATCAGTGGAAGGCGAATGCTGTACGCCACCCCCACCCTGGACATCAGCGACGCGTTGATCGAACGGCTCAACTCGAACTTCCGGACCGCAAATCCGGGAAGCACGACTCCGGCGCCCACGGTCCCCGCGGCATCAACACCACCCGCGACGACCCAAACCCAACCGCAAGGACCCGCCCAAGGGAAAAGTTGACCGATGCGCCTGACGTCCCGAGAGATCGCGATCAAGATCGGAGGAACGCTCGAGGGACCAGAGTCCATCTTGGTCCATGGCGTGAGCGACCTCCGCGGCGCAACAGAGACTGACGCAACATTTATCTCCGATGCGAATTACGCAAAGCTCTGGAAAGCGAGCCGCGCCAGCGTCGCACTCGTCTCGCGCGGTCTTGAGGTTTCCGACAACGATGCCACCAAGCGCGCTCTCATTTACGTTGACCAAGCGGAAGTCGCGATGATCTCACTGCTGGAGCACTTTGCTGCTCCTCCCGAACCGCCCCCGATCGGCGTGCATCCATCGTCGGTCCTGGAGACCGCTGCAGAGCCCACTCGGCAGTGGCGCATCGGACCGCTTGCGTGGATCGGCGCGAATTGCACGATCGGCACAAATGTGGTCATTCACGCGGGCGTACGGATCTATCCAGGGGTCACCATCGGAGACAACACGACGATCCACGCGAATGCAACGATCCGCGAGCGGTGCGTGATCGGGCGCGACGTCATCATTCATGCCGGCGCAGTCATCGGAACCGAGGGGTTCGGATACCGCCCCTGCCCCGAAGGCAAAGGACTACTGCGAATCCCGCACATCGGCAACGTGGTGCTCGAGGACGGTGTCGAAATCGGCAGTTGCACCTGCATCGACCGTGGGACATTCGGTTCCACTCGAGTCGGTGCTGGCACCAAGATCGACAATCACTGCCAGATCGGGCACAACGTGCAGATCGGGAGATCAACGGTGATCGCAGGTCTCAGCGGAATCGCTGGCTCTTGCACGATCGGCGATTGGGTGCGTATCGGTGCAGGAACTGGCATCGCGGATCACCGCAATGTCGGATCTGGAGCACAACTGGCCGCTCGAACAGCACTCATGCACGATGTGCCTGCGGGTGAAATCTGGGGTGGAATGCCGGCGCGCGAGATCAAGGTCGAGATTCGACACATCCTCGCACTCCAAAAGCTCTCCCCCGTGACGAAGGATCTGCTTCGAATCGTCGAGGATGCGAAACGAGCGAAATCCGCCGAGAAAGAATCGAATCGAAGAATCACGACTGAGGCAGGGAATTCATGATCGGTAGACCGACCGCGACCGGCGCACTCACTCCTCGCAGCAGCACGACCGAACTTGGGAGTGCCGCAGGCTCGACCATCAAGGGAGACGCGCAGCAGCACACGATTTCGAAGCCCACCATCGTTCGTGGAAAGGGTCTGCTGCTTGGAGTCGACGCCGAACTGGAGTTTTGTCCTGCGCCGCCGGGATCGGGCATCGTCTTCGAACGAATCGACCTCGATCCGCCTGTCATGATTCCAGCGCTCATGACTCATGCGGTCTCGCGCCCGCGCCGCACGACTCTTCGCGTTGGCGATGCGACGATTGACACAGTCGAACATTGTTTGAGCGCCGTGGTTGGACTCGGCATCGACAATCTTCGTATCAAGTTGCGTGGCCCTGAGATTCCATGCGGGGACGGATCGGCCTTGCCATTTTTCGAGCCGCTGCGCATGTCAGGCATCGTCGCCCAAGGCGCGCCGCGGAGGATCCATCGCATCAGCGAGCCGATTGTGATCGAAGAGGAAGATGCGTTGATCGCTGCGATCCCATCTGAAGAAGAAGGGTTTCGAGTGACGTACGAGCTTGACTACTCGAGCGTTTCAGAAGTGATTGGCAGGCAGCACAAACATTTCGATTTCACCCGCGACGACTACGGTTCCGAGATCGCTCCTGCAAGGACCTTTAGTCTCCGTGCAGAAGCCGATGCGCTCTGGGCCGCGGGCATGTGTCGGCACCTGACTCCCCGCGACGCGCTGGTGATCGGCGAGGACGGACCAATCGAGAATGCGTTCCGGTTCCCAGACGAGTGCGTACGACACAAGGTTCTTGATGTCATCGGCGACCTCGCACTCGCGGGAATTGCGCTGCAGGGCAAGATCGTCGCGCAGCGCTCGGGACACGAACTCAATCGGCGCCTCGCCCGGCGCCTGCTTGAACAATCACAGTCTGCATCGAGGTCGCGCATCGCAAGCGAAGGCAAGGTCCTCGACGCACGAGCAATCGCCCGCATCATGCCGCATCGATTTCCGATGCTGCTGGTGGATCGGGTCGTCGAAATCGACGGAAACCGCCGCGCTGTCGGGATCAAGAATGTCACGCTCAACGAGCCATTTTTCCCTGGGCACTACCCAGGAACGCCGATCATGCCCGGGGTGCTGATCGTCGAAAGCATGGCGCAGTTGGGAGGACTGCTCCTCTCGCAAACCCTCGAACACACGGGGAAAATCGCAGTCTTGCTGTCGCTCGACAAAGTCAAACTTCGCAAGCCAGTCACTCCGGGCGATCAACTTGTCCTCGAGGCGGAGACCGTCCGCGCGACCGCGCGAACCGCTGCCGTGCAGTGCCGCGCATGGGTGGGCGGGAAACTCGCAGCGGAAGCGCAGATTCGGTTTATGATGGTCGACGCGGAGTTTGAATAGATGTCCAAGATTCACCCCACCGCCATCATCGATCCAACTGCAGAGATTGCCGCCTCGGTTTCGGTCGGGCCGTACTGCACGATCGGACCGCGCGTCCACATCGGCGAAGATTGCATCCTTCGCGCGCACTGCCACATCACATCGTTGACGCGTATGGGCAAGGGCAACGAGATACATCCATACACGATCATCGGCGGTGATCCGCAAGATCTCAAGTACCACGGGGAGCCCACATGGCTTGAGATGGGTGATTACAACATGATCCGCGAGCACAGCACGATTCACCGTGGCACCGGGAGTGGTGGCGGCATCACGCGGCTCGGCTCACACAACCTTGTGATGGGAAACGTCCACATCGCGCACGATGCGATCATCGGAAGTCATTGCATCTTCGCCAACAATGCGATGCTTGCAGGTCATGTCCAGATTGACGACTACGCCAACATCGGTGGAGGCGCGGGCTTGCACCACTTCGTGCGTGTCGGTTACTGTGGATTCGTCGGCGGGATGTCGCGCGTCTCGAAGGACGTGCCTCCGTTCATGCTCGTCGAAGGCAGCCCCGCATCCATCCGCGGCTACAACAGCGTCGCGATGAGTCGTATCGGGCTCTCCGAGAAGGAGATCGAAGCGGTTCGGGACACCTACAAGCGGATTTTTCGCGCCCGGGGCGGTGCAGGCGTCACGAAAATCAATGCGCTGGTGCGCGATTGGCCAACCTCGAAGGCAGTCCGAACGATCGCAGAAAGCATTCGCGCTGCGACCGAGGGGCTCAATGGAAGGTCCCTCGAAACCAAACGGACCGACGATAAGCGCGCTCCACGCGTACTGCGTGGGTAGGCTCTCCACTATGACGAGCCCGGCCAAAGCTGCGCGAATCGATGAACTGATGCAGAAGGCACAGTCCGCGTTGAAATCCGCGCGGTGGTTCGAAGCCGAGCGGCTCGCACAGCGCGCTCTGGAACTTGCGCATCAGGTTGGAGATTTCGGACGCATGGGTCGCATCATCCTTCCCCTGCAGGAGTCACGACGCCAGCGAGCGCAGTTGGCGGCCGACGTGACTGGGATCAAGTGGATCGAAGGTGAGATCAGCGAAGATCACAAGGTTGGACCCGGAATGCACATGTTGCAGCCTCCACTCGTCGGAGCAGACGCTCGTCGCATTCGCCTCACAGCACTCCGCCGCGAAGTCCCCACGCTCATTCTTTGCCGTGAACCGTCAACGCGGGCGGGACTGGTGCCAATCGTTGCGATCGGACTCATGACCGTCCGCGCTCGGATCGAGCCACCGGAAAAGCCATTGAAGCCCTCCAAGCAATGGTTCCTTGCTGCGATCGAGCAACTCGGCGACGAGGCAATCGGCATGATCGACACAGGCATGGACGCAGTTCGACAAGTCGACTTCGCGGTATCGCTGCTTGATTCGGTTCCAGAACACGAAGAACTGCACACGACGCTCATGCGACTTTGCGCACAAGCAGAAGTCGAAATGCGTGACCACGCCGATGCAACGACCGCAAGAACACCGCCTGTCGGGGCACGTGAAAAACTCCAGGGGTAGTGGGTGACACCACTCCCGTCACGCGTTTGCGTTTGTGCGGGAATACCCGCAACAAGTGCGGCCCTTTATCACAAGATTCGGTTTTCGGTTGGCGATCCAGCAGCACTGATCACTCTCAGCGTGACTGGAAGCGACGACCGCCGGCGCATCCTCATCATTCGCGACATCGAACTCGACCGTGCACGCAGGCATGCGCGAGCGGACGAGTTTTTCTCGCCAGCTGACTTCACGCCATCCTCAGGATTGTCGGGTGACCGCGAGGTCGCAACCGCACAGGCCGTCGCAGAGTGCGTGCGCCGAATGGGCGCGACGTGCGTCGAAGTCGAGCGGTCGACGCCAGCGATCTACTGGCACCAGTTCGAAGCAGCCGGATTGCGCGTCACTTGTGATCCGAGTGCAGGCGTCGCTGATCGGCGCGCGAAAGATGGACAAGAGGTTGAGAGCCTGCGCCAATGTCAGCGGGATACGGAGGCCGCAGTCCAGATGGCGTGTCAGACAATCGCGAGCGCAGCCGTGCGAGAGGATGGTGTGTTGCTCAACGCTGGAAAGCCCCTCACAAGCCAGCGCGTTCGCGAAGCAGTCGATGTCTTTCTGCTGCGCCGGGGATACATCAATCCCGAATCGATCATCGCAGGTGGCGCGATGGGTGCTGATTGCCACGAGCACGGCAGCGGCGATCTGCGCACATGTGAACCAGTTATCGTCGATATTTTTCCTCGCAATCGCAAGTCGCTCTACAACGGAGATTGCACTCGTACAGTGGTTCACGGAGCTGTACACACTGAACTGCTGAGGATGCACACTGCGGTTGTCGCAGCGAAGCGGGCTGCGATTGCTGCAATTCGACCGGGGGTGACTGGCGAGGCGATCCACGAAACGACATGCCGCGTGATTCGCGAGCATGGATTCGCAATGGGAATTCCTTCAAGCGAAGAGACGTGGGCGCAGGCACGCATGACACACGGCACCGGTCACGGAGTCGGACTCGAAGTTCACGAGCCCCCACTGCTCGCGCACAAGGGAGCGGAGTTGGTCATCGGGGACGTGGTCACTGTTGAGCCTGGCCTCTATCAGCCGGGACTCGGGGGAGTTCGCGTTGAGGACATGGTTGTCGTCACCGCGACTGGATGCGAGAACTTCGGGCAATTGCAAGAAGGACTCGATTGGCGGGTGAAGGCGTAGGCCGAAGCGCAGCACCAGGCGCAGCACCAAGTGCAGCACCAAGTGCAGCACCAAGTGCAGCACCAAGTGCAGCAGCAAGTGCAGCAGCAAGCGCAGCAGCAAGTGCAGCAGCAAGCGCAGCAGCAAGTGAGAAGCCCGCGAAAGGACCTCCCGGCGCTCAAACATGCTCGCCGGCGGCGCGGA
>CAYHHO010000042.1:0-25321 GCA_964356445.1 uncultured Singulisphaera sp.
GACACTTTCTTCTGAGAGTCCCGATGCGATGCGAACAATCCGCTCTTGACAGTCTTTGAGAGCGAGTCGTTCAGATGGGATTTCGCCTGCAATTGTTCCTTCGCGCATCACGATGACTCGGTGCGCGATACCGATCACTTCTGGAAGTTCTGAACTGATCACGATGCACGCGAGACCTTCGCGTGCAAGTTGGGCGATGATTCGATAAATCTCTCCACGCGCGCCAACGTCGACGCCACGAGTTGGTTCGTCGATGATCAAGACTTTGGGGCGAGCTTCCAACCAACGTGCAAGTGCGAATTTTTGTTGATTCCCACCAGAGAGAGAAGAAATTGCTTGCATTGGACGAGCGCAACGAATTTGAAAAGCATCAATCCATTTCTTGGTCATCCGCTGTTCCGTGTGAGAATCAATCATGATCCCGCCAAGCCGAGAGACTTTGTCCAGCGACGGAAGCATCATGTTGCAGATCGACGAAAGTGTGACATGCAAGCCCCGATTCTTGCGGTCTTCGCTGACATACGCCACGCCTGAACGCATCGCTGCGCGCGGATTCGAAAATCGGATTTCGCGACCTTCGACGCGAAGAACCCCTTCGCAAGGTCGAATCCCAACAATCGCCTCGGCAGTTTCAGTCCGGCCGCTGCCAACAAGACCTGCAATACCAAGAATTTCACCAGCAGCGACAGAAAATGAAATGCCATACGATTTATTTTTTGCGCCAAAGTTGGCCAGTTCGATTGCCGAACTGGTACAGGTTGCGTACACCTTTTCTGGATAGATCGACGAAAGTTCGTGACCCACCATCGCATGTGCAAGTCGACCTTCATCTGCGATCGAACCATCTTCGCTTTGAACAATTCCGTTTGTATTGCGGGCAAATGCTTGCACCACTTTCCCGTCACGTAGAACAGTGATGCGGTCCGCAACGGAAACAACTTCGTCGAGATGATGCGAAATAAATATGACGCAGCGCCCTTCGTCGCGCAAGCGCCTCATGACAACAAAGAGACGATTCGCTTCGACTTCACCCAAGACTGCAGTTGGTTCGTCGAAGATCAGCACACGAGCATCGCTTGCAAGGCACTTTGCAATTTCAACGAATTGCTGCTGAGCAATCGAGAGGTCGCACGCAAGAGTCGAAAGATCGAAGTCACTGCCAAGTTGTCGTAAAAGTGCACCAGCAACGACGTGTTGACGTTGGTGATCAACTGCAACGCCTAAGAATCTGGTGGGTTCTCGGCCTAGAAGAACATTTTCCGCGACATTCAGTGTTCCCACCAAATGCAGCTCTTGGTGCACCATCGCAATTCCTGCGCGAATCGCATCGGAAGGTCGAGTGAATTGCCGTTGCATCCCCTTCAGATTGATCGTTCC
Organism: uncultured Singulisphaera sp.; assembly: GCA_964356445.1. Classification (GTDB taxonomy): domain Bacteria; phylum Planctomycetota; class Phycisphaerae; order Phycisphaerales; family SM1A02; genus F1-60-MAGs104. The sequence continues at coordinate 1,378 of CAYHHO010000042.1, forward strand.
AGATGTCGGCCGTATCACTCCAGAGAGAACTTTCATCATCGTGCTCTTGCCTGCACCGTTCTCGCCGACAATCGCATGAATTTCACCTGTGCGAAATGCAAGTGAAACCGCATCAAGCGCCCGAACTCCTGGATAGTCAACTGTGACAGAGTTCACAACAAGGATTTCACGGTTCATATTTTCTTGACCTTTATGCCCTTGCGCAGAAGAAAATATTTGAGTCGATCTTGCCACCATCGAAGGAAGCAGGATAGGGTCGAAACTCAATTTGAAAATGATGACGCAGGCAATCCCGTTCTCAGACCAGTTGCGAGGAGTCGCGTGAAGTCCGCAGCAGCAGAGACTGGATCGCCTTTGCCCATGCGCCGAACGAGCGCGCTTCCGACGATCGCCGCGTCCGCATATTTCGTGACCGCAGCGACATGCTCTGGAGTTGAGATTCCAAATCCTGCTGCAATTGGAAGTTTGCTGACTGATCGAATGGCATTCACCGATCCTGAAATCTCTGGACTTGACTCCTGTTCGCCCGTCACTCCTGCTCGAGCCAAGAGATAGATAAAGCCTCTGCAAGATTCTGTGATTTGCGCCATACGAGCGGGCGAAGTCGTTGGAGCAACCAACAATGCCAGCGCAATATCGCGACTTTCACAAAGACTGGAAAGTTCACGAGCCTGTGAAAGATCCATGTCCGGCACGATCAATCCATCGAAGCCAGATTCTGCTGCCTGCGAAATGAAATCCTTCGCGCCGATTCTTGTGACAATTGAAACGCTGACCATCGCGACCAATCCGACCGAAGTCTTTGCACGCGCAGCACGCACTGCGCTGAAGACACTGTGTGGATCTGCGCCATTTTGTAATGCATCGTGCATACTCGCAGCGATGACTGGACCATCTGCAATTGGATCGCTGAATGGAATGCCGACTTCAATTATAGAAGCACCCGCATGAGCAATCGCCTCGATCGCAGCAGTGGTCACATCCAAAGACGGATAACCGCCAGTAATGAACGGCATCAACGCAGTTTTCTTTTCTGAACGAAGCGAATCGAAGATGCGAGTTATCTGTGTCGACACGAAGCGAAGAGTAGCGCCGTCGCGCTGTGAAATGGGGCGGCTGGGATTCGAACCCAGGTCTCACCGATTATGAGTCAGGGGCTCTGGACCGCTGAGCTACCACCCCAAATAAAAGACGAAATAAAGATGATTTCAAAGACGAATCGAAAAAGGATACAAGATTACTTGCCGAGACTATGATTTGGTGGCACAATAGCACGAACCGTGATTCCACTTCTGCAACCAACTCTCTTTGCTCTCCTCCTGACGCTTGCGGCGATCGGAACGCCACTTGTCTGTACTGGAAGTTCCATCGTTTTCGGTGGTTCCCCGATTGTTGCGGTCGATTCAGATTTCATGCATGGGAAGTGTGACATTCGTACAAATGCGCGAGCGGTTCGGACTGGAACTCTTTGCTTTCGCGCATCAAAGAACAACAGGAAAACTGCGCTGCAGACCAATCTTTGGCCGCAGGTTTCGATCGACGCTTGTTTGGGAGCAGTGCCTCCGCCATACGTTCAGGCTTGATGAGTCCTTGGCCCGCAAAGGGCGAATGGACTTAAAAGACGCTCTTTACGAGCGCCCTGCGTACAACTTTTTTTATGACAATTTGGCGGAATCTCCCGCCCCTTCTTGAAAGTTTTCTCAAATGCCAATTCCAATCATCGACTTCTTTATCCGCAAAACATTCGGAACTCAAAATCAACGCATGGTGCGCCGTTATCTGCGCATCGTCGATAAAGTCAGCAGCCTCGAAACGAAATTCGCCGCGATGAGTGATTCAGAGATTCGCGGAATGATTCATATTTTCCGTGAACGTGTTCGCAACGGCGAAAAGCCATACGACATGATTCCTGAAATCTTTGCGTGTGGACGAGAAGCAATGGACCGCTCAGTTGGGATTCGCAACATCTTTAACCCAGCACTTGGATTCGATCCTCAGCGCCTTCCAGAACCAGCTCGCAAAGCATTCTTAGAAACACAGGCACTCATGGCCGCCACTGCTCCGCGCGAACCTTCTGGAGACTTGCTGGGTTGTCACGGTGATATTGCTGGATGGCAATTGATGGATATTCCAATCGTGGTCTACCAAGCAGTCCGCGAACTCCTTCCAGAAAGCCGACCACCCTTTCGTGCACGTCCATTCGATGTGCAAATTATCGGTGGAATTGTTCTCAGCGAAGGACGCATCGCCGAAATGAAAACCGGCGAAGGAAAAACAATTGTTGGTCCTATGGCGTGTTACTTGGCAGCTTCCGAGGACAAGCAAGTTCATGTCGTCACCGTGAATGATTATCTCGTTCAACGCGATCGCGATTGGACATTCCCATTCTTCTATGCAGTCGGTCTGACGGTCGGTGCGATTCATCCGATGCATATGCAGAGACCCAGCGAAAAGGGAACTGCATACTCCTGCGATGTGGTTTATGGAACCACAAGCGAATTTGGATTTGACTATCTGCGCGACAACATGAAGGTGCGCGCGGTCGATCAAGTGCAGCGTTCTCGTCACTTTGCAATCGTGGATGAAGTTGATTCGACCCTGATCGACGAAGCGCGAACTCCGTTGATTATTTCGGGACCTGCGTACAACGCTCAACCAAGATATGACTTGTCGAACCGTTTGGCGATTTATCTTGTAGGCAAGCAGAGAGAGTGGCAGGCTGCTGAGGACAAATTGCAACATTGTCGTGCGGCAATGGCTGGTGCCGAAGGTGACATTCGCAATGCTCGCGATAAAGCTTTAGTCCCTGCGATGAAGAAACGCTTCGAAGATGCGCGCAAGCAATTGCCTGTTCTTGAGCGTGAGCGAGATCGCTTCATTCAGTATTACGAACTTGAAATGGACAAGAAGCGTGCAACATTGACTCATGAGGGTGTTGAAGAAGCGCAGAAAGAAGCCAAGATTGGTTCGTTTTATGTCGGCGAAAACATGGATATGCCCCACCTTCTCGAACAGTCTGTGCGAGCGCATACGGTCTATCAACTCGACCGTGACTATGTCGTCGCAGCTGACGAGGATGGTCAATTAGGAGTTGTGATCGTTGACCAGAACACCGGCCGAAAAATGGTTGGACGACAATGGTCAGATGGTTTGCATCAAGCTGTCGAAGCGAAGGAAGGTGTGCGTATCAAAGAAGAGACGCAGACGATGGCAACCATCACAATTCAGAATTATTTCAAACTCTATAAGCGTCTCTCCGGAATGACCGGAACCGCAGATACTGAAGCGACAGAATTCCATGAAATCTATGGATTATCTGTTGTGTCGATTCCAACCAATGTTCCGATCGTTCGTATCGATCGACAAGACCTTGTCTTCTTGTCGCAGAAAGATAAATGGGAACGAATCGTAGATGAGATCAAGCGCATTCATGACACGGGAGCACCCGTGCTTGTTGGAACGACCAGTGTGGAAAAAAGCGAAATGCTCAGTCGCATGCTGACAGAAAAGCATGGTATTCGTCACGAAGTTCTCAATGCAAAGCAACACGAACGCGAGGCGGAGATCATCATCGGGGCAGGTCAACTCGGAGCGGTGATGATCGCCACCAACATGGCGGGCCGCGGTACGGACATTAAGTTGACTCCGCTGCAACCTGCAGCATTGATTGAACATTGGAAGCGCCGAGATATCGCGCCACGCGAAGCAGATGCTGCTGCTGGCGAAGAAGCATGTTTGGTTCTTATTCATCGTCACATCGCCAGTCGATCCATGGGGTTGTCCGCGAAGGAAATCGAAGCGATGAGTGCCGAAGAGGTGCGACGAAAATTATTGCAATACTGGGTCACTGAAGCGCGTGATCTGCCACCAAAGAAGATCCAAACGATGTCGAATGCAGCGTTGGAATCGGAACTCGATCAAGCTGGATGGAGCATTCATCGATTGAAATTCTTCCCAACCGTCGACGAACTCGGCGGACTTCATATCGTCGGAACGGAACGACACGAGAGTCGCCGAATTGATAATCAACTTCGAGGCCGTTCTGGTCGGCAAGGTGACGAGGGACAAACGCGTTTCTATCTCGCACTTGATGATGATTTGATGAAGATGTTCGCAGGACGAACAACACTCAACGTGCTCAGTCGAATGGGAATGAAAGAAGGCGATGCGATCGAAGCGCCAATGCTCTCTCGTGCAGTCGAGAAGGCTCAACGAAAAGTTGAAGAACGAAACTTTCAGATGCGCAAGAGCATTTTGGATTATGACGAACCGATGGAAGTTCAGCGCCGAAACTTCTATGGACGTCGTCAGCCAATTCTCGAAGGTCGAGCCATCAAAGATGTTGTCCTGAAGTTTCTTGACGAAGCGGTTGCAGATGCAGTTGCAACGTATCTCTCACCAATGCATATTCCTGGCGCGATCTCGCAGTGGGTCTGGGAGGCATTTGGAGTCATGATCGATGCCGAACGTTTCAAGGGCAAAGACCGTGATCAGGTGATGAAAACTATCTTGACCGATGCACCTGAAGAGGCCGCATCGCAGATCAATGTCACCATTGGCGAATATATCCCCGAGGATTCTGATCCTTCCGAATGGGATCGTGATGGAGTGATTGAATGGGCGCTCAACACGTATGGCGTCGTAATCACAGATGAGATCATCGAGACAGAAGGACGACTTGGAGTTGTTCAACGCCTCGAGGCGGCATCAAATGCAAAGTTTGCAACGATCGATCTCAGTCCGCTCGAACCATATCTCTTGCCTGGTTATGGCGTGAAAGATCTGATGCACTGGGCTGAGCGAATGATCGGTTCACCGCTTGATGCGCAAATGATGGGCGCCATGCGCGAGCCAATCGAAGCAACGCGACGATTGCAAGAGGCTGTTCGAGAGGCATATCGCAAACGAGAGTTGGAGTATCCGATCGACTTTGCCATTGAATTCGTGAATATCAATATCCAAGCTTTTCCCGAAGCATCGCTGACTCAATTTTGTGGTTGGGCACGGGGTCGCTTCGAATTGAACTGGACTCCACAGGCACTTCCGTCTGCAGATCCCGCTGAACTTCGGCGAATCTTGTTGGTGGAAGCGCAAACATGGGATTCCAATCGCATCAACGATCGTGTGACGAGAATTCTTTCCGCACTGCGCACAGCAACACCTGCGGCTGCTGAAAACGCAGAACTCATGACGGATGCAGTCGATGGCTGGTTGGTCCAGAACGTTTTCATTCGCATGACCGATTCAGAACGAGCTGAAGTCAAGAGCGATCCAGAAAGTTTCCTGCGACAAAGGCTCATGCGTTTGCTTCGAGAAGAACTCGAACAATTCGAACGCTTTGTGCTGCTCCAGATTCTTGATCAAGCGTGGAAAGATCACTTGCACAGTATGGATCAGATGCGCGATTCGATTTCCTTCCGTTCGTTCAGTCAAAAAGATCCGCGGATTGAATTCAAGAAGGAATCTTCCAGACTGTTTGGCGAGATGTTGTCAAATGTGCGCGAACGAGTGACCGACTTGGTATTCAAGGGAAAATTGTCGCCACAAGCGATGCGTCCTCCAACCCCTTCTGTTGTCACCAACGAAACGGAAATCGATCAGACTGCAGAAAAGATCGCAGAACCAACGGCGAGCGCTCAAATTGCATCGGTCGTTCCGACACAAGCACAAGAGCGAGACATCGCAATCGCCGAGCAAGCAGGTGCTCCAGCAGGTCGGACCGCTGCAGCAGTTGCTGCATCGGGAACGTCTATGAATCGAGCGCCGAAGGTCGTTGTGCCGATCGGCGGTCCGATGGCTGTTGGGCGAAATGAGAACTGTCCTTGCGGATCTGGTAAGAAATACAAACAGTGCTGCGGGAAGAAATGACCAAAGATTCACAAGACCGCTATACTTCCTGCCCGTATCGCGCCTCCTTAGCTCAGTTGGTAGAGCAGCTGACTCTTAATCAGCGGGTCGAAGGTTCGAATCCTTCAGGGGGCATTGTTTGTTTCCGGGGGGCGGTGCTGCGATGAAGCCTCGACGCAGCGTCGGTGCTGCGGCGATCATCGGCGGCGCAGCGTTGTTGTCCCTGGTCGGGATGGCATGGGTGCTGTTTTCACGGGGAGAGAGCACGATCAGTCTGTTGATTCTCGCCGCGGCAATCGTGATCGGCGCAGCGGTCCTTGGAACAGCGCAGGTCATTCGCGAAGCCGTGCGTCTGCCCGTGACGCTTCTCGACGCGGGTGCGGAAGCCCTGCGTGGGATGTTTGATTGGCTCGGAGGGATCCTCAAACCTCGCATCGAGGTTCGCGCCGCGGTTCTCTCGGGAATCCAACGCTTTGATCACCACGGCAAACTGGTCGTCGGATCACTGCGAGTGGATGTTCTCGCGCAGATCGTAGAGACCACTGCTCTGGGGACGCTGTTCGGGCAGGCTGCAGCGCGCGGTGTTGGCGTTCAGTACTTCATTCCACTTCGCGACCTCACGGTCGAGAACTTTCGGTGGAACTTCACGGTAGATCAGGCCAGTGGCGAGCGTGGAATTGCTGTGTACTGTTCGCTTCCTGCTCCCCAAGTCGATGATGAGTTCATTGCCATTGACGAAAGTTGCATTGAGACATTGACACTCGGAACTGGAGTGCAGTCGATCAACCCTTGGTCTGGGAAGTCCGAACTCACCGCCAGAGCGAGGGCAGAACTCAAACCACGTGCACTTGAAGCAGCACGGAGACCTGAGTGCTTGCTCGCAGCGGAGCGCATCGCGCGGGCGCATGTCGAGGGAATCGTTCGGTCGATTACCGCGAGCCTTGTGCAACTCAGTGCCGGACATCAACCTCCGATAGCAGTGCTCGTCGAGTTCGAGTCGAGTCGAGGTTCGAAGGCGCTCGCTGAGGCAGTCAACGAAACAGGAACGCCAGCAGACCACTGAAGGTCAAAATCAAGATGATGGCCAGAATGATGAAGACTCGAGTGAGCGGACTCAGTTGACGTGGCTGCATGCCTTCGCCCGACTCCCACAGATACGCATGACATTTCGGACACATGTCGGCGTCGTCGATGACTCGACATCCGCAATCTGGACAACTTCGAAACTGCGGCGCGGAGAACCGAGCGACATCATCGTCCGTGGGTCCTTCATCACGATCTTCGTCATCTGAAGTGGTGTGTTGCATGAACTAGCATGCATGATCCTCTCTTGCCCGATCTTGCGCTAGTGCACCCGCCTTGGAGTAACTGACATGGCATTGACCCCGTCCACGATGGTTTCACTGGCAACTTCATGCCCGGACTTCTCGCTTGTGGATGTGACACGCGGAACTGTTGTCAGCCGCCGCGACTTTTCGAACAAGCCACTGCTGGTGATGTTCATCTGCAACCACTGTCCGTACGTGGTTCACATTCAAGGGAAACTCGCAGCGATGACTCGCGTGCTTGAGGCGCAGTCGATTGCTGTCATCGGAATCTGCTCGAATGACATGAAGACCTATCCCGCGGACGGTCCTACGGCGATGGCGAAGACTGCCAAGGCAAACGGTTGGTCGTTCCCCTACTTGCATGATGAATCTCAGTCCGTCGCGAAAGCATTCGGGGCCGCGTGTACGCCGGATTTCTTTCTTTTCAACTCCGCGCACGAACTCGTCTACCGCGGGCAGTTCGATTCCAGTCGACCAGGGTCGGGAGTCCCCGTGTCCGGCGAGGACATTCTCGCGGCTGCGCGTGCACTCGCAGAAGGACGCGCGCCATCCTCCAAGCAACTCCCATCGATGGGTTGCAACATCAAGTGGCGCCCCGAGAACGCACCACGTCACTAACCAAGAATCAGTGCGCGTCCTCCATGACTTCGGATTCAAGAGTGGAAGGGTGCTAGCGTCCAAGGAAAAAGCCCCGAAGAAATCGGGGCTTTGACCAAACAAGCATCCAACGAGGCGGACGGGAATCGAACCCGCAACCACCGGCGTGACAAGCCGGTACTCTAACCAATTGAGCTACCGCCCCAAACCTGCGTTCGGAACCACTCAAGAATTCCGAACGGAGGATGGTATCGAAGCCCCGAACTTCGTCAACCGAATGATGGACAGCGATGGACAACCATGATCAGCCATGGACAGCCATGGACAGCCATCATCAGCGATGATCAGTGAAGTTCAGCGCAATGGAACGCGCCCCAATCAACTCGCATCGAACCAGTTCAGTCCAGACGAAGATTCCACCCTGAGCGGCACCCGCAGTTTTGCCGCTGCTTCCATCTTTCCCACAATCCAGCAAGTCGCTGGACCGAGGTCGAACTCTGGGACCTCAAAGAGCAGTTCGTCGTGAATCTGGAGGAGCATCCGCACGCCAGGGAATTTCGCCGGCAATTCACGGTGAAGTGCGACCATCGCGATCTTGATGAGGTCTGCCGCCGTCCCCTGCACCACCGTATTGATGGCAATCCGCTCGCCAAGTGCGCGCTCGCCAGCATTCAGCGACAGTACCTGCGGGATCGACCGACGCCGCCCCATCATGGTTGTCACAAAGCCTCGGTGTTTCGCTTCGCCAACGCACTCGCCGAGAAACGCATCGATCCGTGCGAACCGCTTGCGATAGCCGTCGATGATCTCCTTTGCTCGCGCTGGAGTGGTTCCCTGCCCGAGCCTGCGAGCGAGCCCCCACGGCGTGATGCCATAGATAATCCCGAAGTTCACCATCTTCGCGCCGCTTCGCTGCTCTGGAGTCACCGCCGAAGGAGCAACACCATTCACTTCACTTGCGACGGCCGTGTGAATGTCGATGCCAGCGTCGAACGCCGCGATCATCCCCTCGTCACCGGCAAGATGTGCCAGGATCCGCAATTCGATCTGCGAGTAGTCGCACGAAAGTAGTGTATGACCCGGTGCTGCAATGAACGCCCGTCGCACTTCACGCCCGACCTGCGACCGAATCGGAATGTTCTGCATGTTTGGGTCGCTCGAGGAGAGCCGACCAGTTGCAGTTCCAGTCTGGTGAAACGACGCGTGAATGCGTCCCGTCGTCGGCTGAATCGCTTTCGCGAGCGCTACGAGATAGGTTCCGACAAGTTTCTTGAGCCGTCGATACTCAATCATCTGCTGTGGCAATTCGCTCTCAACTGCAGGATCCGAAGCGAGCCGCTCGAGAACTTCGATGCTGGTACTCGGTCCACCCTGCACTTTGCGCGATGCTTTGAGCCCCAGTCCGGGTGGCTGCGCACTTGGCGAGTTGAAGAGCACCGCTGCGAGTTGCTGAGGGCTATCGGGGTTGAATGGATGCGGGGCCTGTTCGATGATTCTGTTTCTGAAGTCGTCCGTCGCTGTCGACAAGGCTCGGCACTGACGATCGAGTTCTTGTGCATCCACAAGGATTCCGTTGAACTCAAGTTCGGCGAGCACCTCAACCAACGGCACTTCGATCTCCCGGTAGAGCGAGCCAAGCCCATCGCGCTCGACCTGCGATGTCAGCAATCGATCGAGCCGACCTGCAATATCAGCATCCTCGCTTGCGTAGGGACCTGCAACTGCGAGCGCCACTTGGTCAAAGGTGCGCTGAAAGTCGCCACTGCCGATGAGGTCGTTGATCGGAATGCACGTGTAGTTCAGAAGAGATTGCGCCAGAGAGTCAAGCGAATGGCTGGCACGTCCTGCGTCGATCACATATGAAGCAACCATCGAGTCTCCGACGAGTCCCCTGACTTGGACCCCGTGCCTGCGCAGAACCTGCAGGTCGAACTTGGCATTGTGCGCAACTTTGCTGATGGAAGAGTCATCGAAGAATGAGCGCAGTTCCTCGAGTGCGACCGCCGTCGAGCAGTGAGTCGCTGGGTCTGGTGAACGCGTCGGGATGTAGACCCCCTGTCCTTCCCTCCATGAAAGGCTGATTCCGCACAGGTTTGCAGCGACGGTGTTCAGCGAGTCGGTTTCCGTGTCGAAGGCGATCCGAACTCCCGAACTTGCCGCAGATCGCGCCGATGCAATTGCACTACGAATCTGCTCTGCCGTATTCGCACTTGAATAGTCTGCCGTGCGCGAGGCGTGAGCATGCGCGATCACAGGCGGCGGATCGTCGCCGATCGTCGGGTCTTCTGCTTTCAATATCACAGAAGCAAAAAGAGGAGCCTCGTCCGCTTCCTGCGTCCCAGACTTCTTGGAGGGAGCGGCGCGGCGAGGCGCTGCGGGCGCGGCGGGACCCGTGCTTCGTGGTGCAACGGTTCGCCCAGGAGTAAGCATTGTCTGCACTTCATCCCGCAACCTGCCGAACCCAAGCACGCCCAGCAGCGAAAGAATCCCATGGGTGTTTGCACGCCCGAGATCCACGCGCGCCGCGTCATAAGAGAACTCGATCTCGCAATCCTCCTTCAGCGCGACCAACTTCCGAGCAAGTGCGAGCGTCGACGACGCAGCGACGATTGAATCTCGCCGCTTTGGGCTGAGCGCATCAAGGTTGGCCAGCACGCCGTCCAAGGATCCATAGGTGGTGATGAGCTGAGCCGCTGTCTTTGGACCGATACCCGCGACGCCAGGGATGTTGTCGGAACTGTCCCCCATCAGCGCCAGCATGTCTGCGACCTGATCTGCACGCACTCCCTTGGTTTCAAAGAGTTGTTCAGGACCAAGCTCAAGCCCTGTCTGCGGATCGAACAACGTGGTCCTCAAGTCGACTAATTGCGAAAGGTCCTTGTCACGTGACACAATCCGAACGCCTATTTCCGGGCGCTCGCGCTGGATGCGCCGAACAATGGTGGCGATGACGTCGTCAGCCTCGACCTGTTCGATTGCGAAGACTGGGATTCCCAGCAGCCGGGTGAACTCCAGACAGCGCTCGACCTGACCGTGGAAGTCGAGCGGTGGTGGCGGACGCTGCGCCTTGTAGTGCGGGTAAATCTGCGATCGAAATGTCTGTTGATCTCCCGCAGCATCGATCACAAGGACGAGCGAGCCTGGCCGGTGATCGCGCAGGAGTCGCATCAGCATTCCGACAAACCCGTAAACCATCTGCGTCGGTTCGCTTGTGACGGGGCTCGTCATTCCTCCGCGAATGGCGTAGTACGCACGAAAAAACTGCGCGTGCCCGTCGACAACATAGAACATGTCGTTGTCGGAGGACACGCGCAGAACTTCGTGCGAGAACTGAACGGGCGATCAGCCCTTGGTCTCGAGTGCCTTGAGAATCTCAGCCTTGAGTTCCTCTGCCAACTTGGGCGAGTAACCCTCGTGAACCTTCAAGACTTTTCCGTCGGTGCCAATGATGACAGTCGCAGGGATGCCGTCGAATCCATACTCCTTGACGACTTTTCCGTCGAGGTCGAAGAGCGTCGAGAAGACAAATGCCTGCTTCGTCCAGAACTCCTTGCTCTTCGCTGCGGGATCTTCACCGCGCTCCCAGACATTGATGCCAAGCACGACGACGGGTTGTTTCGACTCGGCAACCCATTTCGAAAATTCGTTGACGAGTGGCAATCCCTTGCGGCAAGGTCCACACCAGGTTGCCCAGAAATCTACGACCACGATTTTCCCACGAAGATCAGCAAGCGTCACTGTCTTGCCATCGAGGTCCTGCAGCGAGAAGCCAGGGGCATCCGCTCCAACCTCGATCGACTTCGCCTTTGGCGCAGAATCTTCTGGTGCAAGTTCTTCAAGCGAGGCCACTGCCTTGCGACCAGCTGGGTCGAATGCGATCGGAGTTTCGAGCGCATCACTTACTTTCGGATTCATCGTGAATTCGACTGCGAACCGGATGTCGGTCGGCGCGCCAGGAGGAAGCGGCGGGCTCATGACCAACGACATCGCCGTCACCAGTTTGGTCGTCGGGTTGACGATGAGTTTGAGATCGCTATCGCTTCCAGCGATCAGTACTTCTACAGAGCCATCGTTCTGCCGAAAACCAGTGACCTTTTCAAGTTCTCCGCCCGGGAAATTGAACGCCTTGACAGCATCCGACTCTGCTCCCGCTCGAAGCGCCAAATGGGGACATGGAAATTGAACGCCACCAAAGGTTCCCTCAAGTGTCTTGAGGACGGTCCCGTTGATCGGCACCTGGAGATACTTGTCAGCGAGATTCTTGTCTGAAAAATAGAGGCTCCCACCAAGGCTGGTCAGTTGCGTCGGCCCGTAATTCAACTGCATGTCCTGTCCAGTGCCGAAGAAGATCGTCATTGAATCCTTCTGTTCGCCACCGGGCATTTTGACTGAATAGGTCACCGTGTCAGAAAGCGCTGGAGCATTCTTGTACGCAGAAGCGACCTGAACAAGCAGGTCGGTCCCTTCCTTGATCGCTTCTTCGCTCTTCGCTTCCGCACTGAACGACTCCGCATTCATCGGGGTCTTTGGAAACATCGCGGCGAAGTCGTCTGCACCCATGCCAGCCCCTTCAGGATTCGGATCCACCTGCGCATCAGGCGCGGCGGGCGCAGTTGGCGCGGCGGGCGCAGTTGCGGGAACAGCGTCCTGGGAGAATGCGATGGATCCCACCGCGAGTGTCGAAGTTGCAACCATCAATCGAAATGTATTCATGTCAGTTCCAGATTCGTTACACCGCAGAGGTCGTAGAACGGGCGCGCCACATAGCGACACCATCGTTACCTGCGAGTGAAGCGAGCAGGAATACTAACAGATCGCCGCTGACAGGATCACGCAAAGTTGCATCAAGTTCGACAAGAGGCACGAGCACAAATGCCCTCTTTCCGAGCCGCGGGTGCGGAATCTCGAGGCGATCATCCTTCAAGATCCGCTCCCCAAACAACAAGAGATCGAGGTCGATCGTTCGGGGTGCATTGCGTTCGCTCTCCACGCGCACACGACCGAGCGAGCGCTCGATGCCGACGAGAACATCCAGCAGTGCGCTTGGATCCAGTCGAGTCGCAATCTCGACAACCGCGTTGAGATACTTCGGTTGAGGTGGACCAACTGGGTCGGTCTCGAAAATTGAACTCCGCTGCACGACAGTGACACCCGGCACCACGTCAAGGGCGGCGAGTGCCTGATCGATCAGACGCGATCGGTCGGCGATGTTCGAACCCAGCCCGATGAAAACCCGCTCGCTCATGTCGACGTCTTCACCTTCGCCTGTACTTCGAACAGGAGCGATGCATCCGCGGCCTTCATGGCGACGAGCCGGACGCACTGCGCTGCGATGCGTGCGGTGCGAGCGCGCACGGTCTGTCGATCTCCGCTTTGTAGAAAGCAACGCGCGCGAACTTGAAGTTCTGGCGCGGGTTCAGATCGATCTGCGACGGCAATCCAAACCGTTCCGACGGGCTTCTCGTGTGAAGCGCCGCCCGGGCCAGCAATCCCAGTGGTACTCACGCCAAACCTGGAATTGGCTCGAATTGCCGCACCAAGCGCCATCGCGCAGGCCACCTGCTCGCTGACGGCGCCATGTTCGCGAATCATGTTTGCTGGAACGCCAAGCAGTTCACTCTTGAGATTGTCCGAGTATGTGATCCATCCGCCGCAGAACCAGTCGCTTGATCCGGCGGCGCTCGTCATGAACTCGCCGACTCCGCCACCAGTGCAACTCTCAGCCACAGCCACCCTGTCACCTGACTTGCGCAGGATTTCGCCGAGTGCTTCGGCGAGCGTCGTCTCGTCACGACCAAAGACAAAGGGCGCCCACGCTCTTTCGATCTCTTGAGCAACGCGCTCGACCGACCCATCTCTCGCTGCCGAGCCCGTTGCTCGAATTCGTGCAGAGACCACAGCGCCGCTCGCCGTCGTCCCAACGAGCGGATTGAGACCTCGATCCATCAAATGACGAATGCGCTCCGCCGCCACGCTTTCTGGGAGGCCGCAACTGTGGACGGCGCATGTGACGACCGCACTACCGGCGGTTCGCCCAAGCACCGAAGCTCGAAACATCGGTTGCATCTCATTTGGCGGACCAGGCAGGCAGAAAACCACGGCACTGCCGATGCGCGCTTCAAGCCCAGGCGCTGTTCCGTTTGGGTTTGCGATGCAGGTCGTTCCAGCGGGACGGAGCGCTTGCTTTGCGTTCATTGACGGCATCGTCCGTCCCCTCCCCTCGAAGCGAAGCCGCAGCGCCTCGCGCGCCTGCGGGTCTTCCACAAGTTCGACGCCACCAAGAGCATCGGCGAGTGCTTCACGCGTGAGATCATCATCGGTCGGGCCGAGACCACCCGTCACCACAAGCACATCTGCTCGGCTCGCGAGCGCGACCATGGCATCGGCGATGGCCGCGCGGTCATCTTCGACGGTTCGATGCTCGATGACGACCAGACCCCGTCGAAGAAAGAGTTGCGCGATCCACGCTGCGTTGGATTCAGCGATCTGACCGAGGGTCAGCTCGTCACCGATGGAGAGCACCGCGGCGCGCACAGGCATGACAATCGTGCCAAGCATGCCATGAGCGTATCGTCGCAGCGTTACTATTCACCGTGTGCAACAACCTGCCACAGCGACGGACTCTCTGAATTCTCTCAAGCACCCTGCGGATCGCTTGCTTCATGCGATCCACGCGATCGGTTCTCCGATCTGCGTCGGGCTTGATCCCGTGATCGACAAAATGCCAGAAGTGCTGCGCGCGGGCAGCGACGCGAGCGCGATTGCTTCATTCGGCGTCAAAATCGTGCACGCATTGAAAGGAATCGCACCCTGTGTCAAGATCCAGTCCGCCTGCTACGAGCGATTTGGACCTGACGGAATGAGTGCGCTTGCCCAGACGATGCAGGCAGCCCGCGAGAACGGGATTGTGACGATCCTCGATGGGAAGCGCGGCGACATTGGGATTTCTGCAGAGCACTATTCGGTCGCGCTCTTCGATAAGTACCAAGCGGATTGGACCACTGTCAGTCCCTACCTCGGCATGGAAACGATCACCCCCTTCACCGCGCGAGGAGGGGCTTTCGCGCTGGTGCGGACATCGAATCCAGGATCGGACGCGCTCCAAACACTGCGCACGGCGGACGGACCGACTGTCGCGGAGTCCATCGCTGCCATGGTTTCCGTCGCAGGGAGCGACTCGATCGGCACCGGCGGGTACAGCGCTCTTGGCGCAGTCGTTGGCGCAACCAAAGCGCGTGAAGTCGCATCGCTTCGAGCGTTGATGCCTCAACAACTCTTCCTCGTTCCTGGATTCGGAGCGCAAGGTGGGACGATCGACGACGTGTTGGCGTGTTTCAATTCCGATGGGCGTGGCGCAGTCATCACCGCAAGCCGAAGCGTGATCTATCCACCAGCATCGACGGGGTCGGATTGGCTCTCATCGATCCAGCGTGCGGCGGAATCCTTCGCCAACGAGATTCGATGCGGAGTTGCACGCGCTGGTGGGTCGAACTAGGACGCACGATGAGTCGCGCGCCACTCTATGGTTCTCTTGCTGCGGTAATCGTGCTGACGGTGACTCCCGTCATTGCCTATCGCGGAGATCGCCCAGCCGCAACGGGCCGATCCGTCATCATTGTCACGCCACACAATGAGCAAATCCGATGGGAGTTTTCGAACGCCTTCGCGCGCTGGCATGAACGCGAGTACGGGGAGCGCGTCGAGATCGCATGGAGTACGCCGGGGGGCACTTCGGAGATTCGACAGATGCTTGTGGCACAATACGAGACGGCGCTTCGCCAAGGCGTTCCAGTCGGCGGCGATGCTGACATCATGTTTGGCGGCGGGTCCTACGAATTTGATGCCCTGAGCCGACCGCTCAGCGTGGGATCGGAATCCCAACCTCGCACGACCACGGTTCTGCAGTCAAACGATTGGATCACCCCCGAGCAGCTCGCAGCGATCTACGGCGAAAACGCGATCGACGGTCGATCGCTCTACGACCCGAAGTTCCGATGGTTTGGCTGCGCGCTCAGCACGTTCGGCATTGTCTCCAACACAAAGCAGTTGTCGCTCCACCACATCGAGCCGCCAAGAACTTGGGCAGATCTCGCCGACCCTCGGCTCTTCGAGCGTGTTGCACTGGTCAATCCGGCGCAAAGCGGCTCGGTTGCGACTGCCTTTGAAACCATCCTTCAGCGGCTTGGATGGCGACGAGGCTGGCAGGTGCTTCGACGGGCGGCGGCGAATTCAAACCAGATTGTCGCGTCAAGTTCGGTGGTCCCGACCACCGTCGGCAAAGGTGAATCATGGACTGGCATTGCGATCGATTTCTACGGGCGATATCAGGTGCAAGCATTGGCTGACTCGGCTGTGTCGACTTCGATTCAATCAATTGATCGCCTGGAGTTCACTACTCCTCAGGGAGAAAGCGTCGTCGACGCCGACCCTGTGGCCATCCTGACTGGAGCACCAAATCTAGAACTCGCGAAACACTTCGTGCTCTTTTGTCTCTCGATGGAAGCGCAGGTGCTCTGGCAACTCCCACACGGTGACACGCAACTCTGCGGGTACCAAACCCCTGCTCGATATTCGCTGCGGAGAATGCCCGTTCGGCGCGGTGCTTACGAGTGCTGCGAGAGTTGTTTCGTCGACAAGATCAACCCCTTCGATGACCAGTCGCCGCTGGTCAGCAACCCAGACTTTCGAGACTTCGTGTCGCCACTCTTTGTTCCGCTCGCAATCAGCAACACCGATCTCCTGCGCCGGGCGTGGCTCGCGATCCATACCCATCCTGCCTATTCGAGCGCTGCGACAACGGCGGATGGCATCGTTTCCGCTGAGGATGTCACAGACCCGCAGTTGAAACAATGGCTGGAGATGTTCGACGATTTGCCGGTGCTCGCTGGACCGAAGGGCCAATCGTTCGACCTCGACGACACTGCGGTGCTTTCAGTCGTACGCAAGGGATGGATCAAGGGAGGATTCGCTGCCGATGGGCTCTGGGTTCAACCTCAGCAACCTCGAACGGTCATGCGCAGGCAGTTCAATGAGTTCTTCCGGAACCAGTACCAGCGAATCGTCGACGCTGCAGAGTCTGCAGCTCCTGCTCGCTAAGACCCTCGAAAGGATGGAGCGTGGCTCTACACTTCGACCGTGTCGAGCGAACCAGCGCCTGAACATCTCGAACTACGAAAGAGCGAAGGGCTTGAGATTCGTTGGGCTGGAGGAGAGAGATCGTTCTATCCCATCGCCTACTTGCGAAGGATGTCACCATCCGCCGAAGCTCGTGCACTTCGCGAAGCGCTGCAGTCCAACCCATTAACGGTGCTGCCAAGTTCTGGAGATGGTCTTCCCCTGGCTGCGCTGACAGCGGAACTCGTCGGCAATTACGCCATCCGAATTCGCTTTAGCGATGGGCACGACACGGGGCTTTATTCATGGAAATACCTGCGCGAAATCGATCCGAAGCCCAACAAATGAACGCAGACGATCTTCCAATTCAAAGTGCTTCGCCGTCCGCCCAGACTGAGTTTCGCATGGAAGCGATTCGAATTCCGCAACAGGTTTTGGTTCCAGGCGCAGCGGCGTTCACGCTTTCCATCAGCGTGGGCGCTGAGAGTCTGAGTTCAACGATCGATCATGTCAGCAATATCGAGTATGTGCGGTGGATTGACCGCATCGCAGAAATCCATGGAACCTCGTGTGGATACTCGCGCGAACAACTTCTTGCGGAAGGAACAATGTGGTTTGTCGCGCGCCATGAAGTCGACTATCTCGCCGAGGTCTTCGTCGGTGACAACCTTGCTGCTGCAACATGGTTTTCTCTGGTCGGTCGCACCACACTTGTCCGCGAAACAGCAATCTGGAACCGAACCACCGAAGTCGTCGTGTGCCGTGCCTCGAGCCGATGGGTGTTTGTCGGGCTTGACAACCGCAAGGCGATTCGAATCCCCACGTCGCAACTCAATGCGCTGCAGTCGTTTGCGGAGTAGGTGGCGGCAGGCTGTTTGCTTGCTGACGACTTCAGTTTGGCTTGGCGCGCGATCGAGCACACAGCAACACTCAGCGTGAAGAGATTTGCACTCAATTCTTGTGGGGAAGGGTTGCATTTGTCCGAAATACTTTCAGTCCAGAAGGCGCTTGAGTCGGATGGACAAAAAGCATCTTTCTCCCCTCCGCCCCGCCGACCTCGTTTCGTACGTCGGCGGGGTTTTTCGTTCGGGTATCGGTGGATCTGCGCCAGCGAAATCCTCAGATTGGGCATGCTGCGCTCTGCTCGTTCCTTGACTTCAATCTTGAATCACCCTAACTTTTGAGTATGAAGACATACTCCTCGATCCTCGCATGTACAGCCTTTCTCGTCCTCGTCGGGTGTGGTGGCGATTCCGCCTCCGACCCACAAGCGAATAGTGCCAAGCCCGCACTGAAAGAGCCGATTCCAGAAGGTCCAAAGTCGGGAATCGGGCTCGCGAGTTCAACCGACGCGCCTGCTGGCGTGAGCAAGGGCGCAAAGAAAAAGTAATTCGCAGAATCGAACTAGTTCGGCGAGTCTGCCGACATCATTCGCCGCAGGACTGCGAGTCCTTCGGCGAGTTTTTGTTCTGGCACTGCGAAACTGATTCTGATGTGTGAATCGCGTGAACTGAATACACCCCCTGGAACGACGATCAGCCGTTCTGCGACGGCTCGCTGGGCGAATTGGGTTCCAGTCATCCCGAGATGCTTTGGAATCTCGATGAACGCGTAGAACGCACCCTGCGATGACGTGACCTGCGTGACATCGGCAAGCGCGTCGAGCACCATGTTGCGGCGCTTCACATAGCGCGCGATGATCGGTGAGAGGTCGACTTCAAAGCACTCACTGGCAGCTGCCTGGAGCGGCGTTGGAGCGCAGACGAAGAGATACTGCTGCAACTTCGCCATCTGTTGGATGAGCGCTTTTGGTCCGGCCGCATATCCGAGCCGCCAGCCAGTGCACCCGTAACTCTTGCCGAATCCGCGCACAAGCAAGAGCGACTGCGCGAACCGCGCAGCGCTCGGGCAGCGCCCGTTCTCAAGCGCTTCGGGAAAAGTAAACGCATCATAAATCTCGTCGGAAACGAGCAGCACGCCGCGCGAGTGGCAGAGGTCGACGATGTCGGACAACTCCGCTGCCGAAAGGACAACACCGCATGGGTTGCTGGGGCTATCGATGATCACCATCTTGGTTCTCTCTGTGATGAGTGGAGCGATGCGCGCTGCAGTCATCCGAAAATCCGGATAGGTGTCACACAGAACTGATGTTCCCCCAGCAATCTTCACAAACTGCGGATACGCCACGAAGTACGGGTCTGGCAGAATGACCTCGTCACCCGCTTCGATGAGCGCCATGACGGCCAGCACAAGAGCCCCCGTTGTCCCAACAGTCACGATCAAATCTGTCGCGGGGTTCGGCGACCAACCCACATCCTTTTCGAGATGGGACCAGATCGCGGCTCTCAACTGAGGTAGGCCTTGGGTCAGGGAATATCCGTTGTGATCCGCTTCGATCGCCTTGATTGCCGCGAGCTTGATGCGAGAGTCAACAGGGAAATCCGGCTGACCAATCGAGAGATTGATCGGATCCTTGATCGACGCTCCAAGTTCGAACGCTCTTCGAATGCCAGAAGCATCGACCGCCTTCACTCGGCTCGTGAAGAGTCGATCAAAGTCCAGACGGCTTTGCGCTTGTCCCCCTGGGTGCGCGGAGGCCGTCATGTCACTTCTTTTTCGCTGCGCCTGCGGCTGGTGCAGCAGCCTTCGCTCCTGCAGCTGGCTTGCCCGCAGCGGCACCCGCGGTCGGTGCCGCGCCTGCTCCAGCTTCACCCGCAGCAGCTTCCTTCTTCGGCTTCTTGGCGACGGCAGCCTTGATCGAGCGCACCTTGGGCAATGACAGCGCGGTGTTCTTCGATGCGCTGAAGAGGTCGAGTTCAGTCAACTTGGCGATCCGCTCGGTGCGCGTCAGTACATTTCGATGTTGGTTGAGTGCGCCGGACTTCTGCTTCAGACTTGGATGGATGCTCATGACTGCCCTTTGAAAAGTTTGGGATAAAAATCGCGGAAGTCACCGTTGCCACGACCAAGCGCCTTCCACTTTGCGCCGACCGCTCGAATTTTTGCCTCCAGTGACTTCACTGGTGCACCAGATTTCTCGTCCCACACGAAACCGGGGAGGACGATCACCTGGGACCGAGCATTATGACCTGAAATCGCCACAGTATCAAGCCCTTGGCTCCTGCAAAACTGGACCATTTCACCCGCACGGTCATTGGATATCTCACTGGCAATAGTGAAGTAGTTGAGCCCAGGCTGGCGCGGGTCGCCTGCAGCCGGAGGAGCCAGTTGCGAAGTCTGTTCGTCAGCCGGGACCGGATCTGCCCCATCCGCCGCGGCTGGAGTGTGAATCAGCGGGTCCACGGTATTTGAGAGGACCTGACGGGCGTCTTGTGCGATCCCCTCTGCCGCGTTGAAGCCCATCCGGTAGCCAAACTGATAGACACCGAATGCAAAGGCAAGGATCAACGCACCAACCACCGCGGCCATTCCAATCGGTAGTCGGAGTGGCCGTGGAGCAGAGACACTCCCAAGCGCTGCAGCACCATCTTTGGCGCGCCGCGCTTCATAGAGAGTTCTCGGTGCAGGCGACATGCACCCGAGCGTATCACTTCGGCGGTGAATCCGACACGCCGATGACGCTCGCCATCGCCAGACCACCTGTGTGCGAAAGCGACAGTAGCCAGCGGGAAATCCCTCGCATGCTTGCCACTTCTGCGACTCGGCCCGTCGCTGCGATGAAAGGTTCGCCCGAAGGAAGCGTGCAAACTTCGATGTCGGTCCAACTCATTCCCGATCGGAGTCCAGTTCCGATCGCCTTCAACAGCGCTTCCTTCGCAGCAAATCTGGCAGCGAGCCGCTCGACTCGGCGAACACCACCAGCGTCGGCGTACGCGCGTTCCTGAGCAGTGAACACACGGTCCAGGAATCGGTCTCCATGATCGTCGAGCAACTTTTGAATCCGCGCGATCTCGACGAGATCGATGCCATGAACAATCGGAGCAACGAACGCAACGAGCCCATCGTTGCTCATCATTGCTCCCCTCTTGTCCATCGTTCGAGCGTCAACCGCAGCCCTGCGCGTGGATCGGTCCACTGCCTCGCATCGGCTACGGGCGACGTCGCGAGTGGAATGCTCGCAAGTGTCGCCGCGTAGGCGTCAAAGTCGAGTCTCGCACCATGCCTCTCCCCTGGTGGCCCCCGCATTCCCGTCGTCAGCAAGTCCCCAACCCGCGCACAGGCGATCGCCAGCCTGCGCTCGCCAGTCAACGCGACGACATCTTGTCCAGCGCCGATCAACTGCGGCGGATCGATCCCGACACCGAGGGAATCCTCGCTGCGCGCGCTCCACTTGCCTGTTGCGCTATCAAGTCCGTGGTCGGCAATTCGAACCCCCGCTCGCTGCCCGCAGGACTCAAGAGTGCTGCGGACCTCGTTCAATCGAGCTGCGTTTGATCCCTCGCCGACCGGCAGCGAGATGCTGACCGTGCAGCGTCCAAGTGCGGCAGCGAGGGTCACCGTTGCCAACACTGCTTCGACTGCGCGGTCGACGAACGCGCAGTCAATGAAGTGTGCTGGTGGGATCCAAAGGTCGAAGCCAGCGCAGGCCAAGCCGCGTTTGCGCAATTGAACGAGGAGGTCCTTTCGAGCACCCATATCGAGGTCTCGCGGGCGCGTCCCCGGCTGCGTGGCAGAAAAGACCACTGCGCGAAAGCCCATCTTCGCGACCGACTCGAGCGATTCGTGGATCTCGCCAGCAAGGGGCGCGACCGTCGCCGCAAGTGCCGGTAGTTGGAGTGCGATCTGTGCGAGCACCCGCTCAGGTTATCGTTTCGGTGCGATGGAACTTCCCCGCAAGACAACCCAACAACGAGAGCGTGCAGCACGACTCTATCGAGCGCTTGAGCGGCGGTATCCAGATGCCCAATGCGCACTCAACTGGTCGAAGCCGCACGAGTTGCTGATCGCGACAATTCTCTCCGCGCAGGCAACTGATGTCAGCGTGAACAAGGCAACTCCAGCACTCTTTGGGCGATATCCCACGCCAGCCGACTTTGCTTCATGCAAGCCCGAAGATCTCGAACCATTCCTGAAGACTCTCAACTTCTGGCGAAACAAGTCGAAGGCTGTTGTTGAAGCGATGAAAAGGATTCACAGGGAGTTTGGTGGGCGAGTGCCTTCAACCATGGAAGAACTCCTGACGCTTCGAGGAGTTGCCCGCAAGACCGCGAATGTTGTTCTCTCAAATGCGTTCGGCCTCAATGAGGGAGTCGTTGTTGACACGCATGTCGGTCGGATTGCGCAAAGATTTGCCTTGTCCAAGGCCAGCGACCCAGCCAAGATCGAACTGGATCTGATGGCACTCTTTCCCACGAACCAATGGGGTCAACTCTCGCATCTTCTCATTGCGCACGGTCGTGCTGTCTGCAAGGCGCGGGGGCACTCGTGCGGGGATGACTTGATCTGCCGCGAATTCAGCAGCGAGGCGGGGCGCAAGAAGGTGCGTTCACCATCAACCACCCGCAGAGGGTGATGCGGGCGCTGGCGGCGAGGCGCTCTCTTGAGATTTGGTATCGACGCTCTGCCACATGGCAACGCCCATACCGCCGAAGAGACTCACCCAACTGGCACCATCATCCGTACGGCGCGGATAGATATTCATGATCGGTCCCTGGAGGCGCAGCCGCCCAACTCGTGTCATGCGGATTCCATCGGGTCGCCAAATGTCGATGCCATCGTCATGGCCGATCCAGAGATCCTCGCCGACAACGGCCAGCGTTCTCGCATGTGCGCCTTGGGGCATCGGAAGCACCTGCCTTGCGCCTGCCCACTCAACGATGACGACGGAACCACTCTCGATCGTGAACGCGTCGCTGTCGGCTCCTTCAATGAGAGCTTTGCCGAAGGGACCCGACACCACCGAACTCGGAGGGTTCACGGTCTGAATCGGATTCTGGCTCGGCTCGCATGTCCCGCCTGCGACATAGAGCCAGTTTCCCTCGGCGCTTCCCGCAACAATTCGCCGACCGTCTGAGAGAACTCTCTCGAGCCGACCTGCTTCTCGCGTTGCGCCATAGAACTCATCCGCAGAGCCGCGGTCATCGGCCTCCATCCGATAGCACGCACGACCGAATGTTCCGGCGATCACGAGCGTGTTGCTGTCGATGGCATCAACGTCGATGGCCCCCTTCACGCGGATCTTGCGCTCGTCCGTCAACTCAGTCGCGCCAACCTTCCAGTGCACGATCCCGCTTGGAGTGACCGCCCACAGGCGCCCGGCGAAGTCCCGTAGGCGAGTGACTTCGCCTGGCACGGTGGCGACCGCAAGTTCATGCAACTCGGAATCCAAGATGCCAACCCGCGCAGAGCCGTCGAGTTGATCTACGAATGCGATCGGTCCAGTCGAGCCTCCGGTGGATGCGACATTCTGCAAGTCGGTGGCGCGGCCGAGTACGGCGCCATCTGAGAGTCGAACGATTTCTCCGCCGCGCGTTGCGACTCGCCCGACGGCAGAGCCTGCAACTCTGCCGCAAACCTTGCTTCCAGCGAGAAAGCGCTCGCCGGTGTCCAGTCGAACAACGCCTCCCAATCCGCTGACATACAACGCACCTTCCACGACCGAGAGGCTTTCGGGTCGAAGTCCAAGTTGTTTCTCCCCGATCGCTTCGACTTGGATGAGCGCGGAGGGCGACGCACGGTCAATCCGAACGACTGCGGTTCGATCGAGCACGACGACAAGTTCGCCGTTGTAATCAACGATGTCAACCAATGCGCCTGACTTGCCGACTGGGACGCAGGTCAACTTCCCCAGCACCACTGAGTTCTTCGCAGTGATCGAAAGCAGGTACGGGCCGAATCCCTGATACCAAACCCCATCCGCCACCAAGGTGCGCCAGTGCGTCCCTCCGACGGAATGGCTGACATGCACTTCCTTGGGTCGCTCGTCTGCCTTCACTGTTGGCGTATAGGTGGTGATGCAGCCCGCAAGCACGAAGAGTGCGCTCGCAACTGAAGCGTGCATGATTCGATTCAACACCAATGACATGCGAAGAGAGTAGCGCAGAGTGGTACTCTTCCATTCCATGAGCCAAGGACGGATCGAACTGCTACAGAAGATG